>JBAUCP010000662.1:0-5433 GCA_049677625.1 Occallatibacter sp.
GGGGTCCTGGCGTCCCTGCACCTGCCACAGGCCGGTGATGCCAGGCGTCACGTCCAGCCGGCGCAGATGGCTCAGCTTGTACTCCTTGACCTCGCTGGCGATGGGAGGACGCGGCCCAACAACGCTCATATCGCCGTGCAGGACATTGAAGAACTGCGGCAGCTCATCGAACGAATACTTGCGCAGGAAGCGGCCCAGCTTGGTGATGCGCGGGTCGTTGGAGATCTTGAACAGCACGCCGTCGCGCTCGTTCATGTGCATGATATCGGCGCGGCGCTGCTCCGCATCCTCGACCATGGTGCGGAACTTGGTGCAGTTGAAGACCACGCCCTTTTTGCCGATCCGCTCCGACTGGTAAAAGACCGGGCCCGGCGAATCGAGCCGGATGGCGATGGCAATGGCCAGCAGAACGGGTGAAAGCCCGACCAGAACGATCGTAGAAAACACGATGTCGAAGGCCCGCTTGAAGATCAGTCCTAGTTCCGGCACATGGCCGCAGTGCAGCGGGATGGTCGGGAACTGGCCAATGTACTCGATGGGGCTGTTCCATGCCAGGCCGTCGTACATATCGGGAACCACGCGCAGGTCCACGCCATGAATGCGCGCCTGCTCCAGCACGTTCTGTATGATCCCGCGCTCGCAGGGCGTAGTGAAGAAGATCTCATCCACAAACTGCTTGCGCGCATCCTGGAAGAGCGTATCGAGCGTCCCCACCACGTCGCTCGAGGTTGTTTTGAAGCGCGACCGCGAATCGGGAAGATCGATGAACCCCTTGAAGCTGTAACCCAGGTGCCGGATGCTCTCGATGTGGTGGCGAAGCGCGTGCGCCTCAGGCCCGGCGCCCACAATAAGCACATTGCGCGTGCCCACGCCGCGGTCGAAACGGCGATAGATCAGCACCCGATAAATAAACCGCCGCAGGCTGAGCCCCAGGGCGACCAGACCGATGGTGATCAGCACGATGCGGCGCGGAATGTCGTCGGCGTGCAACAGGTAAAGCGTGCCTGTAAGCAAAAGCCCTGAGGTAAAACAGGCCTGCAGGCTCAGACTTTGCTCGTGCAGAATGCCCGACATGCGCATGGGAGAGTAGAGCTGCAGGCGCCTGCTGCTGATCACGATGGCAATGGTAAAGCCACAGAGCAGGGCCAGCAGAATCCACATCGAGCGGCCGTGAATGAGGGTTCCATGCCAGAATCCCCTGGCCCCGGCCACCGGCCCGGTGTGCTGCTCGTAGAGCGTGGCGAGTATCGCAGCGCCCAGGATGGTCAGAGCATCGAGGAACATCCAGAGCTTGACCGCGCCGCGCGAGCCGCGCGCAGAATCCACCGCCGGTCCCGCCTCCCAGTCGGGAGCGGTCGCCATGGAGGCAGAGAGCCTTTGCCAGAAGTCAGAACTCGCCATAGGTTTCCGCAAACCTCAAAAAAATAGAGACCCTGTGAGTCACGGCAGCAATCACTAAGGCGTTTCTCCAGCTTCTGTGGAGTTTTTGCCCTAGTGCAGGGCGGCGTTTTCTTAAAGAAAACGCCACTTGAGCTCATCGGCTCTGCTCTACACCAATCTGGAGAAACGTTATTCCTGAGTCAAAACAACGACGGAACGAGAACCTGTGTGCAGTCACCCTTTTAGACGACGATTATGCGGAGCGGGGTTGCTTGATTCTGAGCAACTTTTAATGTCGCCCGTGTCGTTCGTGTTACCGGCCCACTGTCTGTCTGGGGAAGCTGCCAAGCTCGGTCAGCTCAAGCTTTCCGTCTGTAGACTCAGGCTCAATCTGCCGGTCGTATCAGGCGTAAGCCAACGAAAACCCACTGCGCGCCGTTCTCCCTAGATCGCTCGCTACCTACAGAAAATAAGCAACTTAAAGCGAAACAAACCGATCAAATCCAAACTGGGGGCCACTCGGGACCTGCAACCCTGACCGGTTTCTGTCTTCTGCCGCGGGTCTGCCGGGCTCGAAGCAGAGTGGATATATCAAGCATCGCCCGAACCGCGTTCGAAGGCAAGCAAATTCTAAGTAGATTTTAATTTGGAGTTAACAGCCGATTTACACTCGAGCCGCATCTGCCTTCTATCGGCGAGAAGGCGCAATGACCTGGGCCTGAAGGCCCTCAAAGATTCGCACTCTTTGCGGAGGCCGATGTCCCCGGCTCAGGAGTCCGCGTCTGCAACTCGAGTATTTAGAGCTTGTCCTGGAACTGGTTCTTAAAACCTGTTTAAGAACTGGTTCTTAGGTTTTGGGCAAGACGTAGGCATCGAGAGACAGGAACTGTTGCACGTGCTCATCGGGCGCGGCCAGAAACTGCTGCAGCGGCCCGAAAAACCGCGCCTCCCCCTGGTCAAGAAACAATACTGTATCCGCCAGCCGCTCGGCGAAGCGCATATCGTGGGTGACCACGATGCTGGTAAATCCCAACTGGTGTTTCAGCCGCTGGATCAGGTTGCCCAGCCGCCGCGCGATGATGGGATCGACCATGGTGGTGGGCTCGTCATAGAGCACCACCTCAGGCTGTGCGGCCAGCGCGCGCGCCATGGCCACGGCGCGTTTGCGCCCCGTGGAGAGGCTGGCCGGCAGCGCATTCACAACGTCGTGGGCGCCCACCAGGTCGATCAGCCGGTCGACGATCTGGCGGATCTGGTCGTCGTCCAGGCCGCCGCGCTCGCGCAGCGGAAACGAGACATTCTCGCGCACGCTCAGCGAGTCAAAGAGCGCGCCGTTCTGGAAGACCATGGTCACGCGCTTGCGGATGGCCATCATCTCGGCCTCGCCCATGCCCACGATCTCGCGGCCTTCCACGTGGATGGAGCCCGAATCGGGCCGCAGGAAGCCCATCAGCATGCGCAGCGAGACGGATTTTCCCACGCCGCTGCGGCCCAGGATGCAGAGGGTCTGGCCGCGGTCAACCGAGAAGCTCACGTCCTTGAGCACCGGCCGGCCGTCAAAGGCGATGGAGACGTTGCGGAACGAGATGATGGGTTCGGCCGGCTTGCCGTCCGCTTCGGGCTGCAGAAGCGTCCCTCCGGGCTCGCCGGCGGCAATCTCGGCTATGGCCTCGGCCAGTGCGGGCAGGTCCGATTCGCCCATAGCCGACATATTGGCCCTGGCCATTCCGGAATCGGAGACCGGCCTTGCTTCACGCACGGATTCGGGTTCTGGGTCCGGCATACGCACAACTCCAGCTTACGTGATGCGCTCGCCGATTTGGATGGTCCGCTCCATCTCCTCCGGCGTATTGGCATTCAGGAACCACCAGGAGGGCGGAAGCTGGCGCGGATCGGCTACCTGGCCAGCCTGTACCAGCAGCTCGACGGCCACCACGCTCATCGCTCCGCCGCAGGCCGCCTGGAAGGCCGACCTGCATCGTCTGCGGCCCGCGGCAAGCTCTGCCTGCAGTGCGGGCAGGACCGCGGCGCGGTCTACCACAGCCGGAAACGTCTGGACGGCGCCGCAAAGCGACGGAATCGTGACCGGCTGGCCCGTGGTCCGCGCATGAAACAGCAGAGCGGCAATCAGAGACGCGGGAATCAGCGGCACGTCGACGGGCAGAAACACCGCGTGGCGCGCCTCAGTCGAGTTGAGCGCCGCGCAGATTCCGGAGAGCGGCCCCAGGCCGGGTGCGGCATCTGCGACGACCGGCGCGTAGGATCCGAGGTCTGCGCGAGCGCCGGCGATCGAGGCCGACAGGCCGGTTTGGTGCAGGATGGAAAGAGCGTGCGCAATCAGCGGCCGGCGGCCGAACTCAAGCAACGCCTTGTCGCGGCCCATGCGGCTCGATTGCCCGCCGGCGAGGATGAAGCCTGCCGCGTCCTGCGGCTTATGAATCGCCGCTGGGCTGGGTTCGCGGCCTCCCGCCCTTTCGTCCAGAAGCGGACGAAAGGATGGGGCACGGGACATTGGCGGTTGATCCAGCATTCACCGCCCAGCCTCTTCCAGGAAGCGGATCAGCGAAACGATCCCCAGCTCGAAGTTTTTCAGGTTGAACTTCTCGTTGGGGGCGTGCAGGTTGTCGTCCGGCAGGCCGAAGCCCATCATCACGCTGGGCAGGCCAAGATGGCGCGCAAAGTCGCCCACGATCGGAATCGACCCTCCGGAGCGGATGAACACCGTATCGCGGCCCCACACCTGGTGCAGCGCGCGCGTTGCGGCCTGAATGTACTGGTTGTCGACCGGAACCAGGCAGGGATCGCCGGAGTGGATCAGCCTTACATCCACCTCCACGCCAAGCGGAGCAATCTTTTCCACGAAGCTCTTGTAGAGCGCAAAGGATTTCGCAGGCGTCATCCCCGGAACGAGCCGCATGGAGACCTTGGCCAGCGCCTTGGCCGGAATCACGGTCTTTGCGCCCGCGCCGATAAAGCCGCCGGGAATGCCGTGCACGTCGAGCGAAGGCCGCGCCCAGGTGCGCTCCAGCACGGTGTAGCCCGGCTCGCCCACCAGCTTGCTCGAGCCCACTTCGGCAATGCGATAGTGCTCCTCGTCAAAAGGCAGACTGCGCCACGCGGCCAGCTCCTCCGGGCTGGGGGGAACGATGTCGTCGTAGAAGCCGGGGATGAGAATGCGGCCGTCCTCGTCCTTGAGCCGGGCCAGAATCTGCGCCAGCGAGACGAAGGGATTGGGCGCCGCGCCGCCATACATTCCCGAGTGCAGATCGGTGCGCGCGCCGTGGACCTCGATCTCGGTGTAGATCATGCCGCGCAGGCCTACGCATAGTGTGGGAAGGCCGGGCGCGAAGAGCTCGGTGTCGGAGATGAGCGCAAAGTCGGCCTTGAGCTCCGGCGGCTTCGACGCCACGAACGCCGCAATTCCCTCCCCGCCCACTTCTTCCTCGCCCTCGAAGAGAACGCGCACATTGAGCGGCAGACTGCCTGCGCCCACGAGCAGCGATTCGAGAGCCTTTACCTGCGCCCACACCTGGCCCTTGTCGTCCACCGCGCCGCGCGCATACAGGTTGCCGTTGCGCTCCGCCGGCTCAAAGGGCGGCGAAAGCCACTCATCCATTGGATCGGGCGGCTGCACGTCGTAGTGGCCGTAGACAAGCACCGTCGGCTTGCCCTGGGCGTGAAGCCAATCGGCATAGATCAGCGGATGCCCTTCGGTCTCGATCACGCGCACGTTTTCCATGCCGATGCGCTTGAGCTCGGCGGCAAGCAGCTCCGCGGCGCGGCGGCAATCCGCTTTATGCTCGGGCAGCGTGGAGATGGAAGGAATGCGCAGCAGATCCTTCAACTCTTCAAGAAAGCGTGGGTGGTTCTGGCTGGCAAATGAAACGGCGGATGAAGACATGGTGTACATCCTGGGCGACGAAAATCGCATTCAAGAGATGAGTATAAGGCGCGAGTCTGGTTGGCGGTCGCAGCCGCCGGCTCGACTTGCGGGCGGCGTGGATGCCGCCCGTACAGGCAGCCAGGAGGCCGGCGCTACTGGCCGGTGAACTC
>JBAUCP010000663.1:0-5360 GCA_049677625.1 Occallatibacter sp.
GCCAGCACGCTGCGGACGAGAAAGCTGGGGATGGCCGCGGTGCCTGCAACGGCAAGCGCGCCTTTGTGCAGAAAGAAACGGCGGGTGAGTGACATGTTGGACTCCTGATTCACGCAAGGGCTGAAAGCCCGTTCTTCGATCGGTTTTTCGGCACGTCTAAAGTCGTGCCCTTTCAAAGCTTCTCTTTCAAGACACCTAAATCGGCGTTGCTAGCGCCGTTGGAACTCCGGCGAGCCGATGAGCAGGCCGGCGAGCAATTGGTCTTGCCGTTCGAGCGTCGTTGCCGCCGCGCCGCGATTCTGCGGCCGCGTGGTGGCGGAAACCGGACGCATGAGAGACGCATCCTGTGCAATCTGCGCTTGAAACTGCTGCAACGCGGCGGCGCGCGTAGCCTCGCTCACGCCTCCCGCCACGATCAGCGGCTCCATCCGTGCCTCTTCACTCTCAGGGCTGAGATTGTCCGCATCGGAGGCGGGATTGGCCAGCAGGCCCGCAGTCTCGGTCTGCGCCTGGTGCGCTGCCCACTTCACGGTGATTCCCGGCAGGCGGTTCGCGGCGAGGTTCAGCGCAAAGTTCATGCGGTCGACGAGCGAACCGGTGGAGACCCACTCGGCCGCGTCCCATTTGTAGCCGGTGGGCGGCACGCAGCCATAGAGCGGCATGCCCATCTGGCGCAGCGCGTTCTCAAGCGGCTGGTAGTTCTCCACGTCCGCGTTGCTGGCGCGGGCCGCGGAGACGACGAACTCGAGAGGCGTCTTCACCTTGGCGCGGTAGTCGCTCGCGGCCCAGAGCTCGGGCGAGTGGAAGAGCGTCTTCAGCATCGCGGCGATGTCGCCTCCGGACGACATGTACGTCTTAGCCATGCGGTCCACCAGCGACTGCGGCGGATCGTCGCTGACGAAGCGCACGGCCAGCTCGCGCGAGAGGAACTGTGCCGCGGCCGGCCGCGAGGCGAGCATGTGCAGCAGCTCCTCGCCCTCTTTTTGGCCGCCATCCTTGATCTTCTTGCCCAGCACCTTCTTCGTTCCCGGCTCATGGCGATTTTCGTTGAAGACGAATCCGCCGCCGCGCGCCGGCTGATCGACTGTCCAGCCGGTCAGCACGCGCGCTGCCTGGATCACATCGGCCTGCGTGTAGCCGCCGTTCACGCCCAGCGTATGCAGCTCCATCAGCTCGCGCGCGTAGTTTTCGTTGATGCCCTCGGGAGCTTTCTTGTTGGGGCTGCGAAAGGCGTTCATCTTGGCGCGCTCGGCAGCGGGCGAGTCAGGGCCGATGCTCTCCGCATTGTCGAGATAGATCAGCATCGCCGGGCTGTGCGCCACGGCTTCCAGCAGGTCCTGAAACTTGCCCAGCGCCAGCGGACGGATCACGTCGCGCTCGTAGCTGACCAGGTAGTAGGGCATCTCGTCGTTCTTGCGCAGGTAAATGTTGAAGTGGTTGAACCAGAAGTCGGTCATCACTTCCTGCAACTGCGCGTCTGAGTAGATGTCGCGTGTCAGTCGCTGCGCCATGAGCTCTTCCACCAGCAGACGCTGTGGATTTTCGAGATCCGCAACTGCTTCTCTCAGATCGGGGCTCATGCCCGCTTCGAGCGATTTGCGCTGCGCGGGCTTCAGCGACTTGATGAACGCATCGAACTCCGCCGGCTGCATGGACTGGAGCCGCATGACGCGGCGCACCGACGGCAGCGCGCGGAGCTCGGAAAGGAGAGCCTGACTCTCCGTCTCCTGATCGGTTGTTTGTTGAGCTGGCGTTTGTTGATCGGCCGCTGGTTGAGCGGGCGCGTGCTGGTTCTCGGGCGTGCTGAGCTGGTCGAGTTGGTTCAGGATGGCAGCCGAGGAATCTGGAGCGGCAGGCTGCGCGCCGCCTGATGCGCTGCCCGATGCGCTGGTTGACGCGCCGGTGTCTTCGCTCATGGCTGGCGCGGTTGCCGCTGCGGGTTCGGCCATGGAGTTTGCGGCCGGTGCTTGTGCGGGTGTCTTGCCGGGATTCTGGGCTGGCGTCTGGGCCTCAGCTTGTTTTTTCTCCTGCTGCTCGGCCTTCTTTTCCTGCTGCCGGTAGATCTGGTTCTCGTAAACCGCGTGCAGCGTGCCGCGGGCGGGAACCTGCTCGCGCCCGTCCATCGCCTGGCGGATCATGCCGTTCGATGGGATGCGGTAGAGCAGGTCCTGCACGCTCCATTGCATGGCCGGGAACTGCGCCAATCGCGCGTTGAGCTCGGTCTCGTCGATCGTGTCCGGGTGGAGCTGGCGGTCAAACCACGCGTCCAGGCCCATGGCGCGCACGTCTTCTACGTCGCCGGGCCGCGGGCCGAAGGTAAAGCGGTCAAGCGCCTGCAGGGTGCGCTCGTTGCCCTGCAGCTCGGCGGACTCGTAAGCCGGCCGGTGCGCGTGGCGGGCAGGCTGCTCATCCGGCGACGGACCAGACTGAGGTCCGGCCTGAGCGTAGCCAAAGGGAGCCGGCGTGCACAGCGTACCGCAAAGCACGATTGCCAAAGCGCTTTTGAGCGATTCCATCGCCGACGCTCCAGTGCGGGAGAATGGCCGGGGCGTAATCACGGCACGATCTTACTGCATGAGCAGACGCACTTTTGCGGGGAAAGTTGCGGTACCGATCCAGATTGATGCCCGAGGAGCATTCCGAATCAATAAAACGGCGCGCTACGCGGGATTTGCGCTCACATAACCGCAATAGTAAGAGAGAAAAACATTCAATGGAATGGTCCTCTCTCGCGACCCTCCCCAGGTGATCAGGCGGACCGAGACATTCGGGGGAGTAATGCTCAGTTTTCTCAAAAGGGTCCAGTGCGTATCCGCGGCTTGGATGGGGCCGGGCGCCGCTACAGCGAGCTGACCGCCAACGATATACGACAGCGTTCCCGCTGCATTCATGACCACCGAGCGCCCGATCGACATCTCTTCCTGGGCCTGCCGCAGGCTGTTGATGCCCTGATCTCCGGGGTTGTGATTCTCGCCAAAGAGCGAGTGAGGTGTGATGACGTTGAGGACAGTCAGAGGGGTCGACAGGGTGAGAAAGGTGCGGTCCATGATCTCGGTGTAGCCTGCATCATCGAGAAATTGGCACAGTGCGCCGGGCTTGGTAAGCGTGAAGATGTTCCGCATCGTGTCGGATTCGAGGACAATCGCCCATGCGTCACGAATGGAAGCCAGAAGCAGGTAATCGGCTTCGGGAGTCAGGTTGTTGTAGCCCTTGCGAATCAAAATGCCCGGAGCTAGTTCGGTGGTTCCCCAGTTTGAACGGCCGGTTTCAAAGAGCTGGAGCGCGGTGTTGACGTAGCGCACCGGGTCGCGTTTGGCCACATCGACGATTAGCGCCACCGGGCCACAGAGCGTGGTCAGGTGCTGGTTGATGATCTTCGGCCGCCGGACTCGCAGCGCCAGTTCGAAGCAGACCATATTGCGCGATAAGTGGCTGAAGGCGCCGGTGACCGGGCCGGTGGAGACGAACTGAATAAGCAGGGCAATGGCCTGCCGGCGGGCGTCAACCTCCGCAACCGACTTGGCCCCACCCGCTTTCTTCGTCTCAGTGCCGGTGATTCCATCGAGAGTGCCCAGGAAGTTCAAGAGCTGCTGGTCGTTCGGCTCATCCACTTGTTGGGTAACAAACAATGCGGCGCGATGATCTCCCCCAACAGTATTCACCGCCTGCCTGACGGCATCCAGATAGGCTTGGAAAGTCATGCGGGCAGCATAGACCGATCGATCAGATGTGTCGAGTAAAAATTAGGCCTGTGGCAGGGAACTTCGAGATAAATTTAATGCTTCAGCAACCCCTTTTGCAGCGGGCCATGATGGCAGTGTGAAGGCGTTCCCGAAGGTCGTTGGGAAGCTCGTAAATGTCGTGCGATCGATAGATTTCAATGGTCTTGCGTGTCGTATTGAAGACCACTTCGCAGTGCTCGCACTCGTGCATGTGGTTCTCGATCTCAGTGCGGATAGGGGAAGCAATGCTTTCGTCGATCAGATCGTCCAGTAGAGCGATAAATTCAGTGCAGGTCACTTTATTTCAACCCCGCTTCCTGCGGTATTGCCGGTCCGGTCTTCTTTTTGAAGTAGCGGCTCAACCGCTCGCGCAATTGCAGCCGGGCCCGCAGCAGCCGCGATTTTACGGCAGGCACGCTCAATCCCAGCGTCTCGGCGGTCTCTTCCGTCGACAAGCCCTCCACGTCCCGCAGGGCGAAGACAACACGAAAGCCCTGCGGCAGACCCTGAATGGTTTTGCGCAGAATCTCTCCCAGTTCGGACTGGTTGTAGTTCTGCTCCGGATCGGGCGCCCAGTCGGCCAGGTCGCGGGGAACGGTCCCCTCTTCGGTCTCGAGATCCTCGTCGATCGAGACCATTTTGCCGGTGCGCCGCTTGCGCAGCCGCATCAGGCTTTCGTTGACCGCAATTCGCACCAGCCATGTGTAGAATTTCGAATTCCCCTGAAACTGATCGAGCTTCTCGTACGCCTTGAGAAACGCGTCCTGCATCACGTCTTCAGCGTCTTCGCGGTTTTGCGTAATGTGCTGCGCAATCCGGAAGATCTGCCGCTCGTACTTGCGGACCAACGAATCGTAGGCCGAGACATCTCCGCCGCGCACCCGTTCAACCAGGGCCACGTCGGGATGTTGCTCGTTTTCTTCTGCAATCGATTGGATGGTCGACATGTCGGTTGGATGCGGGAATTGCTTGGAATTCGTTGCTGTGTGCGGGGAAGTTCCGATCCGGCTGCCCGGCGGCCCATCCGGACCCGTAAAAGAAGAGTGTACCGGACTGCCCGGCTGAGGGCCAAACCGGGGCACGCTGAGCGTGGCCCAACCCGAGCCCTGCGTCGGCTAAGCCGGTATTCGAAAGTTTCCTGCCTCAACAGAAAGGTCTTGCGCTTTGCCGTTCCACGGTAGTAAACCAAGGTTCAATATCCGCGAACAATTCCAAGCAGACTCTGTGGAGGAAAGTTATGAACGCTCTCAGGTACTGGGCCCTCGGTGTGTTGGCACTTGCGGAAACAGCGGCGATGGCAGCACCCAAATCGACCGTCATTATTGCCTGCTACAACAAGGAAACCGGCCGCGCCCGCATTGTGCATTCCGCCGCCGACTGCCGTCCCGACGAAAACTTCGTTACCTGGAATATCGAAGGACCTGCCGGACCTGCCGGACCTGCCGGCCCGCAAGGCCCGGCTGGCGCGATGGGCCTGCAGGGCCCCGCCGGCCCCAAGGGCGCAACGGGTGCTACCGGAGCTACAGGTGCTCCTGGACCCGCAGGTCCACAAGGCGCCACTGGCGCGACTGGCCCCGCCGGCCCTGCAGGCGCAACTGGAGCTGCTGGCCCGGCCGGTCCGATAGGTCCCGCCGGCGC
>JBAUCP010000664.1:0-3389 GCA_049677625.1 Occallatibacter sp.
GGCCGGAACGACAATCACCAGATTCGGCAGGCTGCGCAGGATGGCGAGATCGGAGATCGCGTGATGAGTGGGACCATCGAACGAGTCAGAGAGACCTGCATAGGCTCCGGCAATTTTCACATTCGCCCTCCCATAGCAAAGGTGCGTGCGCACCATCTCCACGGCGCGCGTCGCGATCAGGAAGGCGAAAGTATTCACGATGGGAACAAACCCGCCATTGGCCAGGCCAACGGCCGCATCAACAAGGGCGGGCTCCGCGATGCCGACGTTGAAAAAGCGATCGGGGAAACTCTGCTCGAACATGAAGCTGAAGTCCGAGCTGGAGACGTCGGCGCTGAGCACCACAAGGTCCTTGCGTGCATGGCCCAGCTCCACAAGCGCCGCACCGTAAGCCTGACGCATCGATACGGGATCACCAAATGGATTGCAAATCACGCTCTGCATTGCCGCGCTCCTTTGTCTAATTCCGCTAATGCCTGTTCAAACTGCGGTTCGCTGGGAATGCCGCCATGCCACTTTGCCGCATTCTCCATAAAGCTGACACCCTTGCCTTTCGTCGTCCGCGCAACAATGGCCACGGGCCGGCCGTGAATCTCATCCGCGAAGTCGAGAGCATTGAGGACCGCAGCCATATCGTGGCCGTGAATCTCAATCACGTGCCAGTTGAATGCAACCAACTTATCCACAATCGGTTCGGTGGGCATGACCTGATTTGTAGTTCCGGTCTGCTGGACTCCGTTGTAGTCCACGATCACCTTCAGGTTGTCGAGACCGAACTTGGACCCGAGCAGCAGACCCTCCCAGATCACCCCGGAGTTCAGCTCGCCATCGCCGAGAATGACGTATATCCTGCGACGCGATCCCTCTATGCGGGCGGCCAGCGCCATTCCCGCTCCAATGGCGATCCCGTGGCCAAGCGGCCCGGCCGCGACCTCCACACCTGGAGTTTTCGAGGGCTCGGGATGGCCCTGCAGCCGGCTGTTCAGCGAGCGAAATGTCGCCAACTCGTCCACGGGGAAGTAGCCGCGGTGGGCGAGGACTGCGTACAGCATTGCGCAGGCATGCCCTTTCGAGAGCACGAGCCGGTCACGGTCTTTCCAGTCCGGCTCCTCGGGATTGAGGCGAAGATGATGAAAATAGAGTGCGGTCAGGATCTCGGCGATGGAGAAAGCTCCGCCGATGTGGCCGCTCTTGCGTTCATAGACCATCCGGAGCACATGCGCTCGATAATCCCAGGCGCGCAGGGAAAGATCGCGAATCATCTCCGGCGTGTGTCTGGATTCGTTTGGATACGGCAGGTGCGAAAGACCCTCGATGCATCGATGCATTTCATCCTCGTTTTTCAAGCGCTATGGAGTCATGCTTTCAATGAAGCTGAACCTCAGAAACGTTTTCAAGGCTCGGAATGGGAGCAACCACGGGCTCAATCCTGCGCACGAAAAGCAGAATGATGAGAAAGGACAAGGGGTGCATGAGTCCCGCGATCTGAAAGACCAGCGTGTAGCTGTGATACCGGGTCAGTAGTGCACCCACGATGGGATTGAACGTCATTCCTCCAAAGGCGCCCGCAGCTCCCAGCAGCCCAGCGATTGAGCCTACCGTCGCTGAAGGAAACAGGTCCGTCGTCAGAGTCTGCAGGATCGTGGACCAGGACTGATGCCCGAACATGGCCAGACTGAAAAACGCGATGCAGATCGACAATGGGGAAATCGTGATCAGAAGTGAAAGCGGCAGGCAGGCCGCGCTGATTCCCAGGCAGATTTTCCTGGAGCGATCGAGGCTGACGGTTTTCCGAATCAGATAGCTCGACAGCCATCCGCCCATGAGGCTGCCCAGCGCCGCCAGCGCATAGGGAATCCACGCGTAATAGCCAAGCGATTTGATGTTCAGATGGCGCACATCCAACAGATATTTGGGCAGCCAGAAGATGAGGAAGAACCACGCCGCGTCTCCCAGGAACCTTGCGATGACCAGAGCCCAGGTCTGGCGAAACCGAAAGAGATCGAGCCAGGCGATGCGGGGAGCTGCTGCCGGCGAAGCGGGAACAACCTCCGCCAGATAACTGCGCTCTTGGTCGGTCAGGCCCTTATATTGCGAAGGAGTGCGGTAAAGCGCAAGCCAGAACGCCGCCCACACGAATCCCGATGTGCCTGTAATAAAGAAGACCCACCGCCATTGGAGATGCAGGACAATGGCAGCGATAAACGGAGGAGCAAGCGCTGCACCGGCGCCAGAGCCGGCATTGAAGATGCCGAAGGCCAGCGACCGGTCCTTTGCAGTAAACCACTCGGAGATTGCCTTTGCGCCGGCGGGGAAGCAGCCACCCTCACCGATGCCGAGAAGAAAGAGCCCTACTCCCAGGCCCAGAACACTCGATACAGTTCCCTGCATGAGGTTGGCCGCCGACCACCACACGATAACAACGAAGTAGCCCCACCGTGCCCCTAGAACGTCTGTGATCTTTCCTGCGCCGGCATACATGATCCCGTATGCAAGCAAAAACGCGAACTGCAAGTTGCCGTATTGCTGGTCGGAGATGGGGATGGTCTTCTGTACCACTCCCACCACCAGCGGAAGCGTCTGCCTGTCGACATAGGCCAGGGCGCTCGCCGTGGCGAGCAGCCCGGCGATCCACCAGTGCAGGTTGGGATTCCGCTTCATCTTTGTCGAGCACCCTGAACAGACATCGTGTTATGCCGTCGACAAAGGCCCATAGCGGATGCGGCAAGGCTTCAGGCAACGGTTGGCAGCTTGCCACTTCAGACTTTGCGTTGCAACGCGTACTGCCGTGAAACCCGCGGGCGGAGGAAGCGCACAGTTTGTTCGGCAGCCCTGTCGGGATCGGGATGCGGCAACACCTCTGCTGTAATCCAGCCGTCGTAGCCGATCTCGTTGAGCGCCTCGAAGACCTCCTCGAACGGCAAATGTCCCCATCCCGGTGCAAGGCGGTTCGAGTCGGCAACGTGAACGTAGCTGATGAAACCCTTTCCCTCCAGAAGACTATTGCGGAATGAGGCATCTTCGATGTTCATGTGGAAGGTGTCAGGCATCAGCCGCAGGCACGGCCGCGCCGATGTACGGATAACCTCAAGGCCCTGAGAGCAGTTGTTGACGAAATTCACCTCATACCGGTTCACCGGCTCCACGAGCAGCTCCACGCCCAGGTGCTCGGCAACGTCCGCGCACCGATTTATGCAGTCGAAGTACCGCTGTCGTGCGACCAGCGGATCTTCGCCATCGTGGATGAGACCGCGGACCCGGCCCGTGTTCACCTTTGCACCGAACTCCGCGGCCAGCTGGATCATGTCGATGATGCGCTTGACGGCCTGGTTGCGGGTTTCTACGTTGGGATGCGTGAAGTACAGCCCGTCTGCAGCAAAGACCTGGCC
>JBAUCP010000665.1:0-5470 GCA_049677625.1 Occallatibacter sp.
GGCAAATCTCCGGCCGCATCCACGCGGCACGTCACCTCCACGCGCCGCTTTTCGTCCAGAACGTCCACCGGCTTTGCGAAAACCTCGCGCAGATAAATTGTCGAGACGCCCCTGAGCTCGACCGATCCCGTGATGCCGCCGGGCAGCATATAATCGACGGAACCCGGGCCCCGCGGCGAGCCCGATGGCGGCGCATTGAGCCAGCGCGAATCCACCTCCAGCGCCAGAGTGTTCTCACCCTCCACGGTCAGGCCGGTGATCTCTCTGTCGAAGGGCAAAAAGCCGCCGAGATGCGGCTCGAGGCTGTGGCCATTCACGACCGGCGTTGCGCCGGCCATCACGCGGTCGAAGTGCAGAAAGAGCCGCAACCCGCGCCACTCGCGCGGAACCGAAAAGCGGCGGCGATACACCCACACATCTTCCCAGGAGCTCGGGTCCCACTTCTGCCAGGAGAGCGGTACCGCGGAGTGCGGCAGGCTCACCGGCGCAAACGCCTTGTCGTCGAACTGCGGCGCGAGCGCTTCGGGAGACAACTTACCGCCGAACAGCCAGCCTCCATCGAGCAAAAGTGTACGCGGGCCGTGCCCGCTCTCAGCCGCTGCTGCCGCCGGATTCGCGCTCCAGCTCAACAGTCCCGCTGCTGGTTGCAGCGCAGCCGCCGCCGCGCAGTTGCGTATAAATTTACGGCGTGAAAACTCGCCCTGCCCCATTCTGTGGCCCTCTCGACGCCGCGCGCTCTTAGCATCATCCGTTCGGATTTGGCGTTATCGGTTTCTATGTTAGCGATTACCACCGCGTCTTGTCGCGGGTGCGGCGCAATCTACATACGGCGCGGCGACCCGTCCGGAACTCTGGGCTTTGGCGATCCGTGCTCCAGCATTGCTTGTTCTGCGAATGTGGCACTATCGAAAGTGTCCTAAGCCTATAGCAGCTTGGATTGTGTTTGGCTAGAATTGCTTTCATGTTCAAGACCAAGAGTTTGAGTCTTCTGTTGATCCTGTATTTAATTCTCTGTGTTTCAGCAACGGGCCAGCAGCCGCTGACCCAGGAACAAATTCGCCAGGTGAACAAGGTCAGAAAGAAGCTGGCTCACTACATCACAGGAACAAAGCTGGATGTGCAGCTCAGCAATGGTTCCCACCAGATTGAGACGTTGAGCCAAGCCGGGCCAACCTCTCTCGTTCTCGTCGATCCCGCGAGCAGCAAGTCCGAGGCCATCGACTATCTGGACGTAAAGCGAGTGCAGCCAACTCGAAAGGAATACATGTCTCAACAGCTCGGGAAAACGGCAAACGAGCTCCCGAAACTTGCACTGATCACTGTTGCTGTTATCTTGGTCGTGTTGGTGGTGGTCAAGTAGAACCTGCAACGCCTTCAGAGGTTTAGACGGGGCCAAGACTGCTGCACTTCCAATTTTGTTCCGGAAAAGCGCCCAGGGTCCAGGATTGATGTTGCGCCTGGATCGTCGACAAACCGTAAGTTGCAACTTTAGAAACCTCCCTATGGGGAAGATGCAGGAAAGCCGGGTTGCGCCAAGCGCACACCCAAGCCAAGACGCGGTGATGAACGTCTTCGCCAGAATGCAGTCGCCCAAGGAACTTCCGGCAAGCACGAAATCCTCGAGGAACTAAGTGGAAGAAACGGCTGAAATGACAGCCACTCGCTACATTATTCGCTACAGCGGTCTTCTTGCGGGGTATTACGATGCTGGCAATTATTGATTCTATGGTGGGCAGTGAGGGACTCGAACCCCCGACTTCCTGCTTGTAAGGCAGGCGCTCTAACCAACTGAGCTAACCGCCCACGCTCGGGCCGCGCTATAGCAGTTTAGGAATTACTGTAGACCGGCAGCACGAGCTTAAGTGGCTTCTTCCTCAAGAAAAAGCCACCTTGCACGCCCCTTCTTAGAACCACACAAATTCCGAAACTGCTCTAAGATTGCAGCCTCTTGTCATCATACCAGCGTAGCTGCAAATGCGGCGGGCAAAGCTGCGCCGGCCGTGCGGCTGGTCGCGCGGCTGGTGGCGCCTGTTGATAAACTCAGCCGGTGAGACGACTCATCGTAAATGCCGACGACTTCGGGCTGACCAACGGTGTGAATCGCGCCGTGGCCGATCTGCATTGCGCCGGCGTGCTGACCAGCACCACGCTGATGGCCCGCGCCGGAGCGACCGATGCAGCCGTGGCGCTGGCGCGGGCTACGCCGACGCTGGACGTAGGATGCCACGTGGTGCTGGTGGATGGAACGCCCGTGCTCTCAGCACGCGACCAGATCCCGCACCTTGCCGATCCCACCTGCGACAGCTTCCGGCCGAGTCTCTGGAACTTTCTGGAAGGCTTGTACCGTGAACCGCGGGGAAGAGACTTTCGCAGCCAGATCGAGGCAGAAACCCGCGCACAGATTGAGTTTCTCCAGGGCAGGGGTCTGCGCCTTACTCATATTGACACCCACAAGCACACGCACATGTTTCCGCGGGTGCTGAGGCCGGTGCTGCGGGCGGCACGCGCCTGCGGCATTCGCGCTGTTCGAAACCCTTTCGAGCCGCCATGGGCGGTGCGCGCCGCGGCCGGCGCAGCGTGGGCCCGGGCCGCTGAGGTAACCGTGCTGCGATGGCTGCAACCGGCGTGCGCAAGAATCATTGCCGAAGAGGGATTTGCCACGACCGACGGGACGATCGCCATGGTGGGAACGGGAGTTTTGAATACTGCCATGGTGCGGCGGTTGCTGAAGGATCTGCCCCAGGGCACATGGGAGCTGGTGACGCATCCGGGCTATAACGACGCCGATCTGGATCGGGTAAGAACGCGGCTGCGAGCCTCCCGCGACATTGAGCGCGAGGCGCTTGAGGCGATCCGGGAGTTTCCCGAGGTGGAGCTGATCTCGTTTGCGGACCTGAAGGCTCCGGACTCTTTGACCAAGGTTTGATCGGGCGGCTGAATCTTCCGGGCCGGGGCGCGCGTCCATAAGGAAGCCGGAAAATAAATCCTTTTACAAGAAGGCTGCATGCGCATCGGGATTACCTGTTACCCCACCTACGGCGGCTCGGGAGTTGTGGCCACGGAGCTGGGCATCGAGCTCGCCGGCCTTGGCCACGAGGTGCATTTCATCTCCTATTCGCAGCCGTTCCGGCTCAACGGGCGGGATGAGGGGATCTTTTATCACGAGGTTCCGGTCTCGAATTATCCGCTGTTCGAGTTTCCTCCTTACGACCTGGCGCTGGCCTCGCGCATGGCGGAGGTGGCCGAATATTATTCGCTTGATCTGCTGCATGTGCACTACGCGATTCCCCACTCGGTGAGCGCGCTGCTGGCGCGGCAGATGCTGGCCAGCCGCGGCCGCCGGCTGCCGTTCGTCACCACCTTGCACGGAACGGACATTACGCTCGTCGGCTTGGACCGCAGCTACCTGCCCATCACCCGCCACGGCATTCAAGAGAGCGACGGCGTCACCAGCATCTCAGACTATCTCAAGGAAAAAACCATCGCCGACTTCGGCGTCACCCGGCACATTGAGACCATCCCCAACTTTGTGAACTGCGATGTGTACGTGCCGATCCGGGATGAGGCGGCGCGGGCAGCCGCGCGGCTGCATCTGGCGCAGCCCGATGAGGCGATCCTGATGCATCTCTCGAACTTCAGGCCGGTGAAGCGCGTGGTGGATGTGGTGAAGATCTTTGCGCGAGTGGCCAGGGAGCGTCCGGCGCGACTGGTGCTGGTGGGCGACGGGCCAGACCGCTCGGCCGCCGAATGGCTGGCGCACGACCTGGGAATCCACGGCAAGATACGCTTCGTGGGCAAGCAGGAGCGGGTAAACGAGCTGCTGCCGCTGGCCGACATCCTGCTCATGCCGAGCGAGCTGGAGTCCTTCGGTCTGGCCGCGCTGGAGGCCATGGCGTGCAAGGTGCCATCCATCGCCACACGCGTGGGCGGCGTGCCGGAGCTGATCGACGACGGCGTGACGGGGCTGCTCTACAACGTGGGCGATGTGGACGAAATGGCCGCAGGGGCCCTGAGCCTGTTGAACGACCCCGCACGCTTGGAGGCGATGCGCGATGCCGCGCGCAAGGCGGCGCAGAAGCGGTTCTGCGCCACGCTGCTGGTGCCGCACTATGTGCGGTTTTATGAGCAGGTGCTGGCGCAGAAATAAGTGATTAGGGGTCAGGGGTCAGAAAACCGCCGCAATTCACTCCGGCAGCGGCAACTCCACATCCATCCCCGCCGCAATCAAATCCGCCCTCAACTGCTCAGCCGTCGTAAACACCAGCCCGTTCATGCCCAGGGCCCGCGCCGTCTCAATGTTCACCAGCTTGTCATCCAGGAACAGCGTCTCCTCGGGGCGCGTGCCCAGCTTTTCGAGCACATACTCATAGATCGCCGGCTCAGGCTTGGCCACCTTCAGCTCATAGCTCCACACCCGCACGTCGAAGCGCGCAATCCATTCGAAGGCCCGCTCGATGCTCTCATGCACGCTGTCGCCCATGTTGGAGAGGATCGCCGTCTTGAGGCCGCGCTCCCTGAGCCGCGCCTGCCACGCCACCATGGCCGTGTTTTGCGTAGTCCACATCCGCGCGTCCCACTGGTTCAGCTCCTCGACTGCCCCGTCGCCCAGGCTCAGCCCGGCGTCGCTCACAATCTTCCGCCAGAACTCCATGCCGGTGAGCTTGCCCTCGTCGTAAGCGTGCCGGTCGGCCCAGTAAAACCCGTCGAGCCGTTCCGGGCTCAACCCTGTGATGCGCAGCAACTCCTCATACGCCGCGGGGTCCGGAGGACCTGTCAATACCATTCCATAATCGAAGACCACCGCGCGCAGAGCCAATGCCAATCCTTAAGATCAAGTTTTCGCTTCAAGAGCGTAGCGCCGGTCTCCAGACCGGCTGTAGTGGCGGCGTCCACGCCGCCACCGTAAGCGCGTGTATGTTGGAAAGGGCGCCTATTTCCATTGTGCACGATCGATCCGCGGCGACCCGATTGAACGATTAGGCCATTGCCGGCATAAAGAATGCGATTCTCACAGCGAACCGACTGGAACACCGAAGAGAGCGAGCTGGCGCGCGCGCACCGTCTGCGCCTGCGGACTGGCCTGCCCATCGCCGACCTCACCGCCTCCAACCCCACGCGCTGCGGATTCACCTACCCCGATTCCCTGCTCCAGCCCCTCGCCGACCCGCGCGCGCTCGACTACGATCCGCAGCCCAAAGGCAGCCTGGCCGCTCGCCAGGCCGTCTGCGCTTATTACGCCGCGCACGGCGCCGCACTCGACCCCGAACAAATCGTCCTCACCACCAGCACCAGCGAGGCCTACAGCTTTCTCTTCCGCCTGCTCTGCGACCCCGGTGACGAAATCCTCATTTTCCAGCCCGGCTACCCGCTCTTCGACTTTTTGGCGGGGCTGGACGACGTGAAGTTAAGACCATCCGCGATGGTCTACGACCACGGATGGCAGATCGACGCCGAAGCCATCCGCCGCGCC
>JBAUCP010000666.1:0-3152 GCA_049677625.1 Occallatibacter sp.
GCCGCCCATCATGCGCCGGCCCACAATGCGCCGCGCGCTCTGGATGGGAATCCGGCGCTCCGACCGTTCGACAAACACGATGAACGCCACCACCAGGGCCATGCCCGCGACCAGCAGCAGCACCACCAGGAAGGACATTGAGCCCCAGGCATCGGTTTGGACTTTCTGCACCAGGTCGCCTACGCCGCGCGGCAAGCCGGCCACGATGCCGGCAAAGATGAGCAGGCTCATGCCGTTGCCGATGCCGCGATCGGTGATCTGCTCGCCCAGCCACATGATGAACGTGGTGCCGGCGGTGAGCGTCAGAATGGTCAACAGGATGAAGCCGATTCCGGGATTGAGCACCAGCCCCTGCTTGGTAAGAATGGCGGCGATGCCGATCGACTGCAACACGCCCAGGACCACCGTCATGTAGCGCGTCCACTGGGTGATCTTGCGCCGGCCCAGCTCGCCTTCCTTCTGGATGCGGGCCAGCGGCTCATAGACCACGGTCAGAAGCTGAAAGATGATCGAAGCCGTGATGTAGGGCATGATGCCCAGCGCGAAGATGGTCATGCGCCGCAGGTTGCCGCCGCCGAACAGGTCCATCAAGCCCAGCGCCGACCCGTTCTGCGAGTTGAACAACAGGGCCAGTTGCTGGGTGTTTACGCCGGGGGTGGGAATAAAAGCGCCCAGGCGGTAAACGGCCAGAATGCCCAGCATGAACAGCACCCGCTTGCGCAGGTCAGGAATCCGGAAGATATTGAGAAACTTCTCAACCATGGTTATTTATCCGCTTCAGGCGCTGCGCGCCATTTTCGAAGTTTTGCTCATTCCATCTTAGAGCATCTCCCGGTCTTGGATCAGGGCAGAGGAACCGGGAAATCCTGTCTGCACGTGCCGTCACAAACTCCACTTTCAAGATACGAGTGCCCAGGTCCCAAAACCGGAAACCTGGGCAGCCCCGCCTCTTTCAACTACCACGAACCCTGGGTGCCCCATCCTTTCCGCGCTCTTTGCGGAAAGGGTGGGAAACCACAAACTTCGGGTGCCCCGCCTTCGCCGCGTTTCTTGCGGCTAAGGTGGGAAACCACAACCCCTAAGCCGCCGCCGGCGCCCCGGCCACCAGGGCTTTGCCGCCGGCCTTCTCAATCTTTTCGGTAGCAGACTTCGAAAACTTGTGCGCGTGAATGGTGATTGCGCTCGTCAGCTCGCCCGAGCCGAGAATCTTGATGAGCGCCTTTTTGTTCGAGGAGAGGCCGAGCTTCTTGTAATCGTCGAGGCCGATCTCGGCCACGCCCAGCTCCGCAATCCGCTCCAGATTCACGATCGTGTACTCGGTGCGGAAGATGTTGGTAAAGCCGCGCTTGGGCAGCCGGCGGTGGAGCGGCATCTGGCCGCCCTCAAAGCCGCGCATCATGTGGGAGCCGGAGCGCGACCGCTGGCCCTTGTGGCCGCGGGTGGAAGTCTTGCCCATGCCGGAGCCCATACCCCGGCCCACGCGCTTGCGCCCGGTGTTGGCCTTCTTGGGCGCGCGCAGATTCGATAGATTCTTTGCCATGATGTCCTCGCTATAGCGCCGGCCAGGATGGAAGCCCGCCGACTCGCGTTGTAACACAGGTATCAGGTTTCAGGTGTCAGAAATCAGTTGAATGATCAGTTGAAACAGCCGGCGCCGGCAGGATAAAATTGATCCCTGAAACCTGATCCCTAGTTTTCGATTATCCGAACCAGATGCGGAACCTTCTTGACCATGCCGCGAATGGATTCGTTGTCGACGCGCTCGACGATCTGGTTGAGCCGCGTAAAGCCCAGTCCCTTGACCACCAGCTTGTGCTTGAAGGGAGTGGAGTTTTTCGAGCGGTAGTACTGAATGCGAATCTTCTTGGTCTCCGCCATGGCTTACATCTCCTCCACGGTCTTGCCGCGCATGGCCGCCACATCGGCGCGATCGCGCAACTGCACCAGCGCATCGAAGGTGGCCTTCACCACGTTGTGCGGATTGGGCGAGCCCAGGCTCTTGGTCAGCACGTTCTGCACGCCGGCCGAAGTCATCACCGCGCGCACCGCGCCGCCGGCAATCACGCCCGTTCCTTCCGGAGCCGGCTTGAGCAGCACCTGGCCTGAGCCAAACCGGCCCAGCACCTGGTGAGGAATCGTCGTCTCCGTCAGGTTCACGCGAACCAGGTTCTTCTTGGCCGACTCGATCCCCTTGCGAATCGCCTGCGGGACCTCCTTGGCCTTGCCCGAACCGTAGCCCACCACGCCCGAAGCAGCGTCGCCCACCACCACCAGCGCGGCGAAAGACATGTTCTTGCCGCCCTTGACCACCTTGGTGACGCGATTGATGGCCACCACCTGGTCCTTCAGGTTGTACTGGTTGGCATCGAGTTTTTTCTTTACAGTCGTCATTGCTTTCCTTCCAGTGGACAGTGATCAGTGGTCAGTGGTCAGTCTTGATGTGCCGCTGCCCCTGGCTTCAACTGTTTCCCAATCCGTGTTCGCTTACGTCAATTTCTCAACGTCCCGCTATCAGTCCCAATCAGCACTGAAAAACTGATCACTGATCACTGACAACTGACCACTGCTTTTAGAACTCCAACCCCGCCTCGCGCGCCGCATCGGCCAGCGCCTTGATGCGCCCGTGATAGAGGAATCCGCCGCGGTCAAAGACCACCTGCTTGATCCCCTTGGCCACGGCCTTCTCGGCCACGGCCTTGCCGATCTCTTTCGCCGCCGCCACGTTGCCGCCGGTCTTGAGCTTCAGCGCCAGAGTCGAGGCCGAAACCAGCGTCTCACCCTTCTGGTCGTCGATGACCTGCGCATAGATGTGGTTCAGCGAGCGGTAGACGTTCAGCCGCGGCCGCTCCCCAGTGCCCGAAAGCTTCGCGCGGATGCGCGCATGAATGCGCTGCCGAATTTCATTTCTCTTGATCATCTGTCTCTCTCACCTAATCAGCGGAGCCGCCTGGCGGTTCCGTTCGGATTTTTCCAGTGGTCAGGGTTCAGTGGTCAGTTTTCTTGCTTCTGCAATCTGCTTCAACTGATTCCCGATCCTTGAGCCCTGGCCTCTTTCATACCTGCTGTCTTGTGCCGGGTTGTCAGCGTGTCCCAGCCACGAACAAACTGATCACTGATCACTGCTTTACTTCGCGCCCGTCTTGCCGGCCTTC
>JBAUCP010000667.1:0-5572 GCA_049677625.1 Occallatibacter sp.
CATAGGCACTGATGCTGGGGCACTGATGCTGGGGCACTGATGCTGGGGCACTGAGGCTGGGGCACTGAAGCAATGCGCCGCTCCTACTGCCAGGTCGATACGCCCTATGCACTCAGCGTGCGCTCATAGGCCGAGTACACTTCATCGCCGAAGCAGGCAAAGATCACCTTGTCGATCGCTTCATTTGCGTCCAGTTCGGCGCGGGTTTCGCGCACGGCGGTCGCGACGGCCTGCGGAATGGGATAGCCATAGATGCCGCAACTGATGGCCGGAAAAGCCAGCGTGCGCAGACCCTGCTCGCGGGCAATCGCAAAACAGGAGCGATAGCAACTGGCCAGCAGATCAGGCTCGTTGTACTTTCCGCCGTTCCACACCGGGCCCACGGTATGGATTACGTACTGCGCGGGAAGGCGGTAGCCTTTGGTCAGCTTGGCCTGGCCGGTGGGGCAGCCGCCGAGCAAGCTGCACTCGGCCAGCAGCTCCGGTCCGGCGGCGCGGTGGATTGCGCCGTCTACGCCTCCTCCGCCCAGCAGCGAACTGTTGGCGGCGTTGACGATTGCGTCCACGGCGAGCCTGGTGATGTCGGTCTTGAGCACTGCAATTCTGTCAGCCATCTCTGGACCCCCAGTTGAGCCATCTATATCCAATCAAATCATGCCATTTACCGGGGGAATCTGCCGCGTTATCCTCAGCCGGCCGAACTCCCCCTTTTCTTGAGTCTGGAACTCTGCCATACTTGATTGTGCCCACCAGGTACGTCCAAGCCAACAATTCAAAAATGAGGTTGCACCCATGTCGGCAAAGTATGTCTTTGTGACGGGCGGAGTTGTGTCCAGTTTAGGTAAGGGTCTCGCGGCGGCTTCCATTGGCTGCCTGCTGGAGAGCCGCGGCCTGCGGGTCAACATGATGAAGTTTGACCCGTACCTGAACGTCGATCCGGGGACCATGTCTCCGTTCCAGCACGGCGAGGTGTTTGTGACCGACGACGGCGCCGAGACCGACCTGGACCTGGGCCACTACGAGCGCTTCACCCATGCGCCGCTCTCGCGCGACAACAACTTGACCACGGGCCGCATCTACGAGCAGATCATTCTCAAGGAGCGGCGCGGCGACTACCTGGGCAAGACGGTGCAGGTCATTCCGCACGTGACCAACGAGATCAAGAACGCCATGCGCAAGGTTTCGTCGAACGGCGCGGACGTGACCATCGTGGAGATCGGCGGCACGGTGGGCGATATCGAGTCGCTGCCGTTTTTGGAGGCCATCCGCCAGATGCGCCAGGAGCTGGGCCGGGAGAACACCGTCTTTGTGCATCTGACGCTGATCCCGTGGATCGCCGCCGCACAGGAGTTAAAGACCAAGCCAACGCAGCACTCGGTGAAAGAACTGCTCTCCATTGGAATCCAGGCCGATGTGCTGCTCTGCCGGTGCGACCGCAACCTGAGCCGCGACATGAAGCAGAAGATCGCCGCCTTCTGCAACGTGGAGGAGCGCGCCGTGGTCGCGGCCAAGGACGTGCCCTCCATCTACGAGGTGCCGCTCGGCTTTGCGCAGGAGGGCGTGGATACGCTGATCCTGAAGTATCTCCACAAGGAGGCGCCGGAGGCCGACCTGAGCAGGTGGAAGGACCTGGTCAACCGCTGCTACCACCCCAAGGACGAGGTTTCGATCGCCATCGTCGGCAAGTATGTGGAGTACGAAGACAGCTACAAGTCGCTCAAGGAAGCGCTGACCCACGGAGCCATCTCGCAGAATCTCAAACTCAAGGTGACCTGGATCGAGGCCGAGGGGCTGGAATCGAAGACGCCCGACGACCGCAGCTACGAATCGCAGCTCGAAGGCTTCGACGGCATTCTGGTTCCGGGCGGCTTTGGCAAGCGCGGCATCGAGGGGATGCTGAACGCCATCCGCTACGCGCGAGAGAAGCAGGTGCCCTACTTTGGAATTTGTTTGGGCATGCAGACGGCGTGCATCGAGTTTGCGCGCAATGTGTGCGGGCTCAAGGACGCGAATTCGAGCGAGTTCGACCCGGCCACGCAGCATCGCGTCATCTACAAGCTGCGCGAGCTGCTGGGCGTGGAAGAGATGGGCGGCACCATGCGCCTGGGTGCGTGGACCTGCGTTCTGCAGGAGGATTCGCTGGCCTCGAAGGCCTACGGCGGAGCAACGGAGATCAGCGAGCGCCACCGGCACCGCTATGAGTTCAACCGCGAGTACGAAGCGTTGCTCACCGGCGGCGGCCTGCGTCTGAGCGGCACCACGCCCGACGCGACCTACGTGGAGATCATCGAGCTGCCCGGTCATCCCTATTTCCTTGGCTGCCAGTTCCATCCCGAGTTCAAGTCGAAGCCGCTCGAGCCGCATCCGCTGTTTCGGGAGTTTGTGGTGGCGAGCTACAAGAACCGGCTGGAACGGCGCTCCTCTGAGGTCAGCGATGACTCACGTTTGACAAGTGCGCAGCGATCTTAAGCGCGACGTGCATCTCGAATTCACCCAAGCAACACAGCGCGCTTTGTCTTGCCCGCCAGCGCCCGGTCGAATGTGACCAGCGTGAGATTGGCTACCTCCGCGAAGGCGGCCAGATAGTCATCCGCCCACATCTTTGGCGCGGCCAGGCTAGCAGAGGTTCGCGCGCGCAAGGCGCTATCCAGATTAGGAGGCTCCTGAGCGAGTAACACCGCATCGGAGTCAATCCAACGGTCGAAGACGCTCCAGCATTGGTTCTGATCCAGCGTGTCCTCTTTCAGAACCGCCTGTGAGCTGAGCAGGCGAAAAAGGCCGAGCTGAGTGTGCCGGCAGAATACAAATACCACTGCGGGATCGAGCGTTTTGTACCATCGGACCGCTGACGCGTTGTGGACGTGCTTTTCATAGTTGAGCGCCAACCACACGTTCACATCAGGGAAAATCAATGATTTCATAGATTTTCTCGTTGTCGATATCCAGAACATCGGTCCGCGTGGAGCGAATCAGCGGCAAATCGAGACGCTTCCGCCGCGGCCTGCCGTTCCGCTTCTCGATCAAGAGCGCCAATCCATCCAAGACCATCTGTCTGACCGTAGAGTCGTCCTCCACAGCGATCCGCTTGATGTCCTTATAAGTCCCATCCGGAATGTCGATGGTGGTACGCATAAAAGCATATTAGCATATTTATGTATCGCGAGCGACTTTCGCTCGGCCTGCGTGTTTCTTATTTTGGCCGCACCGCTTTCAGGCGAAAAGATGGCTCCTCTGTCCTCTCTAAAGAGCGATGAGGCCGGTACCGGCGGGCTGGCAGGGACATTCCTAAGTGGTTACTAACGGGGGGCTCAACTGGGTTATTGACAATGATTTCGCGATGGGCCTATCTTGTGTAAGTTTTTCATGGGGTTCACCAAACTAGGTGGAGTTTCAGGCATCGTATAAGTGGCGCTTCTCAAGCAAAGAGCCACGCGCCCGCAAGGGCAGATAGAGAGCCGCCATGAAAATAGGAAGGGAGTCAAGATGGTAGCGTACTTTCAGCTCCAGCCGGAGGAGGCGGAGCTACAGAAGTTAGCAGATGAGTACTGGCAAAAAGCAGATGAAAAGGAACACGAGCTAGAAAAGGCCGCATTTGAGGCCGGACAGGCAATTCGGAACGGGGACCTTACACTTGCTAATCTGGAAGCCATTGTGCGCTGGAAGTCAGAGCGCGCAGTACATTATCTGATCGGCAACAGTAATGAGAAGATCCGGCGGGTGCTGGCCGTGGCCACTGCACCCGAGTCGACGACCGAGAAGGCCGTGAATGCGCTGACGGAGCTGCACGGCGTGGACATTCCGGTGGCTTCGGCGATTCTGGCCGCCATTTACCCGGAGCGGTACGCGGTGCTGGATTTCCGGACCCTCGAAGCGCTCGGGCATGCGCGGCACGACGTGCGCTTCTATGAGGAGTATCTGGCGTTTTGCAAGCGGCTGGCGGAGAGCAACATCGTGCAGCCGCAGAGCGATCTGCCGGGGCCCACGCCGCTGCGCACGATAGACCGCGCGCTGTGGGAGTGGACGCGGAGCCACACCGGCTGATTCCGCGCCCCGGCGCGTGGCTGCACGGGGCAGGGTAGAATCGGCTGTGTGATGAACTCGTTTGAAGTCGGACCGGTTCATATCGGCGCTGGAGTGGGTGCCGGAGCAGGCGCGGGCCGGCTCTTTCTCATCGCCGGGCCGTGCGTGATCGAGAGCGAGGCGCACGCGCGCAAGATGGCCGACGCGATTCAGCGCATCGCGGCGGACCTGGGCGTCCCCTACATTTTCAAAGCCAGCTACGACAAGGCCAACCGCACCAGCGTGAAGAGCTTTCGCGGCCCCGGGCTGCTGGAGGGCACGCGGATTCTCGCCAAACTGGCGCGGGAGACGGGGCTGCCGGTGCTGACCGACGTGCACGAGCCTGCCCACTGCGAAGTGGCGGCCGAGGCTGCGGATGTGCTGCAGATTCCGGCGTTTCTGTGCCGGCAGACTGACCTGCTCGTCGCCGCGGGCAAGACGGGCCGCGCCGTCAACATCAAAAAGGGGCAGTTTGTTGCGCCGGGAGATATGACCCACCCGGTCGAGAAGGTGCGTTCGACGGGAAACGAGCGCGTATTTCTCACCGAGCGCGGGTCGAGCTTCGGCTACAACAATCTGGTTGTCGATTTCCGCTCGCTGGCGATCATGCGCGGGCTGGCGCCGGTGGTCTTTGACGGGACGCACTCGGTGCAGCAGCCCTCGGCGGCCAACGGCGTAAGCGGCGGGCAGCCGGAGTTCATTCCGCTGCTGGCAAGGGCGGCGGTTGCGGCGGGCGTGGACGGGTTGTTTCTGGAAGTGCACGACGACCCGGCAAACGCCAAGTCAGACGGCGCGAACGCGCTGGACCTGAAGCTGCTGAGGCCGCTGCTGGAGACGCTGCTGGCCATCCAGGCGGCAGCTAAGGTTTCCTGAGGCCGTCTTACGCCGGTGCGGATGACCGGATCATTTCCGGATTGACGTGACTTGGCAGGAAGATTGGGCACTTGTGATGTGCTTGAAGCGGTAGCTGATTGCTATCGCGCTTTGGCGCGAACCGAGGTTAGATTCTCGAAGATTCCTAGCGTAGATTTGTGCTTTCCCAGGTCTCAAGGACGAGACCTGGGGCACCCTCGTGTTGTGCTGAGGTGGAGGTTCTCTG
The DNA here is from genome assembly GCA_049677625.1 of Occallatibacter sp. Classification (GTDB taxonomy): domain Bacteria; phylum Acidobacteriota; class Terriglobia; order Terriglobales; family Acidobacteriaceae; genus Telmatobacter. The sequence continues at coordinate 5,159 of JBAUCP010000667.1, forward strand.
AGATGTGGGCCACCCGCCCCAAGCTCAGGATGGCACCCTATGGGGCGGGTAAACCAGGTTTTTCACATAAGGGTTAAGTGTGGTGCTTGAGGAGGGGTCTCAAAAATGAAATCAGGATCTAAGCCGATTGCTCGCTTTCTCACGTTGCTCTGTATCGGTCTTCCGCTATTTCTGCAGTTTTGCTCTTGCAGCAAAAATGCCAGTTCGGATCCCGGAGTTTATGTCGGAGAATATGCATACATGCCCACCAATACGTCTCCGGGAAAATTCGCCAATTTTCTTGTCTTAGAACCTGTCCAAAAACTAGGTGTATCGGCGCAAGAGTTGATGGGCGAAGGCGATATGGATCATGGTTTCGGCGGAGTCAGGGCGTAGTTCGTAATCCTTGGAGAGGCGGCGCGACCAGTTCAGCCA
>JBAUCP010000668.1:0-2372 GCA_049677625.1 Occallatibacter sp.
GGATGCAGCTGGGGGAAGGTGACGAGAGTGAAGAGCCTGGTCTCCAGCTATTTCCGGCCGAGCTTCGGCTTCGCGGGTCCACGGCGCCTCCCGGCGCCGATCCAGCTTCGCCTCCGCGAAATGCCCGAAAAAAATAGCACGCCCGATTCGGCCGTCCGCGCAATTCCCCTATCCCGGCGCATATAGTGGATTCACGCTGGATCGGCGTTGTATCGGAATGGGGTCTGCGAGCAGACGTGGTTGACGCAAGGGGGTTATCGTAGGGGCAATGGAATCTCAACTTCCAAAGATGATTGAGGTGAGGCAGACCTTTCCTCCCTCGCCGCGGCTGGACTTTCCTGGCCTGCTGGGAGAGCAATTCGACCAGACAGGCCTTCGCGAAGAGATCGTGCCCGGCATGAGGATTGCTGTAGGTGTCGGCAGCCGTGGCATTACAAATCTGAAGGATATTGTTAAGTCGACCATCGATTTGCTGATTGTGGCGGGCGCACAGCCCTTTGTTGTTCCAGCGATGGGCAGCCACGGCGGAGCCACTCCGGAGGGTCAGGCAAAAGTATTGGCCGGCTACGGAATTACGGCGGAGAGCCTTGGGGTTCCTATCGAAGCCAGCATGGAGGTTCAGAAGATCGGTACAGCGCTGGACGGACAGGATGTCGTCTTTAGCCTTCCTGCTTTCCATGCAGACGGTGTGGTTGTCATCAATCGCGTCAAACCGCATACGGACTTTCGTGGGCCGTTGGGCAGCGGCATTCAAAAGATGCTTGCGATCGGCTTTGGCAAGCGCGAAGGTGCGGCCAATACCCACCGCGTTGCAGCGCACTTGGGGCACGAGACAGTCATCCGCGAATTCTCGAAGGTAATCCTCCAATGTGTTCCGGTTCTCTGCGGCATAGCCATTGTTGAAGATCAGCACCATCAAACTGCCGAGATCAAAGTGCTCCGCCGGGAGGTTATTCCGGCCGAAGAGCATCATCTGCTGGAGCGGGCTCGATCGTTGATGCCGCGCCTGCCTTTGGACGAGATCGATCTGCTCATTGTCGATCAAATTGGCAAAGAGATCAGCGGTACCGGAATGGACACGAACATCATTGGCCGGGATATCTCCGGATACTCTACATCTCTTTGCCACGAGAGTTCCTTGACACCGCGTATCTCCCGAATTTTCGTCCGCGAGCTATCGCCCGCAACAAACGGTAACGGAATTGGTATCGGCCTTGCCGATTTCACGACCAGCCGTGCGGTCAAGGCGCTCAATATGCGTTATACCTACGTCAACGCAGTCACGTCGATCGGGTTGCACCCCGCAAAAATTCCCATTTATTTCGATACGGATCGCGAAACGGTCGACGCGGCAGTGGCAACGTTAGCTTCTACAAACCCGGAGACATTGCGGGTGGTGCGCATCGCCAATACCCTCAACCTGGAGCGCGTGCTCGTCTCAGAAAGTTGCCTGGGCATACTAGGGGAGCAATCCGGGGTTGTTGTCGTTGGGACGCTACAAGATATGGAGTTCGATAGATCTGGTAATTTGCTGCCGTTTTGAAAGGGCCCGGGACATCGGGCCGTTCAGTACTTGTCTCATTCTCGATCATGCATATCTCAACAGAAACGCCAGCTTCTTGAGTGAGCCTCGCCAGAGCGATTGATGCCACAGGTATTCGTCGGCTGAGGCGATGGCGGTGTGACGAAGCTCCAGAATGCTGCTGCCAAAGTTGCCGCGCAGTCGAAAATCTACCAGGCTCTCGGAGCAGATTGGGTTGCGGGACTTTCGCCAGAACAATCGCATCTTGCGATGGTGACAAAACAGATAGGAACTGGTGATGCTGACGGCTACGGAGCCCGCCGAGTATTGATCGAGGCGGTAGCCGTTTGCCGAGGGCGAGGCGACGACGGCTGAGTCCTCTGACTGATCGGGCATCGAGATCCACGCTTCCAGGTATTCAGGGACTGTGAGCGCATGGAAGATGCGAAGCGCATCCGCATCGACGCTGATGGACATGGCAATGGTCCATTGTGTTGCGTTCTCGCGACTCGCAGGCAACTCATTTTCTGAAATCGCCTGCAATTGAGAAGATGGTAGTACTTCCAACACAATGATATCTCCACACCGGTGAAATGCACGCGACGATCCAGAGAGCGCGGTCCGGCGAGCATTGTGATGGATGCAGTCGATCGAGGGCTGAGCTGCTGTTTACCAGGACAGATCGCCGCATCGAGGTGCTGCGCCTGGTCATGATAGCGGTTCACAATGCATCAATCGGGAGGTTTGCGATCCTGTTCTCCCAATCCATGGATTGTGGGTTGGAGCGTTGAAAAACGGGGACAAAATGCGCTGCGGCGCATCCAGATGCCAGCGTGTACCGGGCAAACAT
>JBAUCP010000669.1:0-8634 GCA_049677625.1 Occallatibacter sp.
CCGCGCCTCCGCGGCCGAGGTGGAGACTTTGGCCATGGCGAGGGTCTCGAGCGTGCGCCGCAAAGCCGTGGCCAGCTCGGCGGATTGGGCAAAGCGCGAAGGCGGATCGCGCGGATCGGGAGGAGCCAGCGCCGCGGCGGAGTCCACGGCGCGCAGCAGCATCTCCTTGGTGCCGCCGCCTGCGGGAATCAGGCCCACGCCAGCCTCGACCAGGCCAATGTAGGTCTCTGCATGCGGCTGGCGGCGCGCGCCGTGCAGGCAGATCTCCGCGCCCCCGCCCAGTGTGAGGCCGAACGGCGCCGCCACCACCGGCCGCGGGCAAAACTTGATAGCCGCGGTCATCTGCTGAAAGCTGTTGATGGTTGCGTTCAGCTCATCGAACTCGCCCTCCTGCGCGACCATCAGCAGTTGCATCAGGTTTGCGCCTACCGAGAAGTTGTCGCGGTCGCCGCAGATCACAAAGCCGGAAAAATCCCGCACCGCGTCCGACGAAGGAGCCAGCACCGACGAGATCATCTGCAGCACGTCGCCGCCGATGGCGTTCTTGAGCGAGTGCAGCTCGATGCACGCGATGCCGTCGCCCAGATCCACCAGCGATGCGCCCGCGTTCGACCGGATCACGCCGTGCGAACGGCGGAAGTCGGCAATGCGCGCGTGTCCCGGCGTGGATTGAACCGCTTCCGGCAGGCCCGTGGCCGGCTGAAAACAGGCGCGGCCTTCGCTCGTGTACCAGCTTGACTGGCCGGCAGCGAGCAGGAACTCGACCCGCGAACTCACCGGCAGGCCCAGCCTTTTCATCTGCGCGACCGCCGGCTCCACGCCTGCCGCATCCCACATCTCAAACGGCCCCAGCTCCCAGTTAAAGCCCGCGCGCATGGCGCGATCGATGGAAACAGCATCCGCGGCCACCTCGCCAATGCGCTCGGCGGCAAAGTTCCACAGCGACGAGAGAAACGGCCACAGAAAAGCCGCGGCTTTGTCTTTGGCCGGATCATTGGCCAGCAACAGCCGCAGCCGATCAGGAACCGTTGACGCATTTTTGGCCATCTCAAGCGCAGGCAGCGCGGGCTTCGCCGCCGGCCGGTACTCGAAGGTGTTCAGGTCGAGCACGCTGCGCTGGTCCTTGCCGTCCGCGCCGCGCGTCTTCTTGTAGAACCCCTGGCCGGCCTTGTCGCCGATCCATCCCCGCTTCAGCAACTCGTCCAAAACGCCGGAAAACGGCCCGCCCGTCACGCCCTCGGGAAAATTCGCAGCCACGTGCGCCAGAATGTCGATGCCGACCAGATCGGCCAGCCGGAATGTTCCGGTGCGCGGCCAGCCCACTGCCGGGCCGGTGAGCGCGTCGATATCCTCAATTGTCAGGCCCTGCTCCAGCATCAGGTTTGCCGCGTTGAACATCACTGCGATGCCGATGCGGTTGGCGATGAAGTTGGGCGTGTCGTTGGCGTAGACCACCTGCTTGCCCAGAACGCGGTCGGCGAAGGCCGCAAACGACGCGACCAGCGCCGGGTAGGAGTCCGCGGTCAGAATCACCTCCAGCAGGCGCATGTAGCGCGGAGGGTTGAAGAAGTGTGTGCCGAAGAAGCGGTCGCGATGGCCGGCCAACGCACCGGCAATCTTCGCCACCGGCAGCCCCGAGGTGTTGGTGGTGAGGATTGCCGTTTTGCTCAGATGCGGAAGCACACGCGCCAGCAGCGTGGTCTTGATGTCAAGATTTTCGGCCACGGCCTCAATGATCCAGTCGCACCGCGCGAGAGCCGGGAGATCGTGGTCGAAGTCGCCTGGAGTGATGAGCGTGGCCAGCGACGGCTCGAAGAACGCAGCAGGTTTAGCCTTGGCCAGCGCGCCCAGCCCCATCTTCGCCAGCGGCTCCGCCGTTTCACTTTTTGGAGGGAGATCAAGCAGCAGCGTGGGGATTCCAGCATTGGCCAGGTGCGCGGCAATGCGCGAGCCCATGGTCCCGGCGCCCAGCACGGCGGCGCGCCGCACCAGAAGCGGCTTGGCATCAGCCACTTGGGCAGGAGCTTCGGCCGTGGCGTCAGCAGTACTCATGCGAACTCTCCCGTAGTCTGATGCAAACAATCAGGCGATCCAGCCACCGGGCGTAAACGCTCGAAGCATACGAAAGGTGGGCGCGCGGGGTCAAGGAGGCCGGTCACCGGCCCAGCCGATACAGCATATGCCGCCGCAGCGGATGGCCCTCAGGCAGGCCTGGATGGTCGAAGTCATCGCGCGCGTCGTGGGTCATGCCAATCTTCTCCATCACGCAGCGCGAGCGCAGGTTGACCGGCACGGTGAAGGAGACAAGCGCCTCCAGCTCCAGCGCCGCAAACGCGTAGCGGGCTGCTTCGCGCGCTCCCTCGGTGGCCAGCCCCTTGCCCCAGTACTCCGCTGCCAGCCGCCAGCCGATCTCCACGCAGGGCATAAAGTGCGCTTCGAACACTGGAACCGAAAGCCCCACGTAGCCAATCAGCGACGAGCTCTCGCGCAGCTCCGCCGCCCACAACCCGAATCCATGCCGCTCGAAGTGGTGCTCGATGCGCTCCACCAGGCGATCGCTCTTGTCGCGCGTCAGCCGGCCGGCCAGAAACTCCATCACCCTCGGATCGCGGTTCATCCGCGCGAATGGCTCGCGGTCCACGGTTCGCCATCGCCGCAGCAGCAGGCGTTCCGTCTCCAGCGTGATGGTCGCGGCCGGCATTGTGGCTCTCCTAAAAACCAGGTCCGCCGGGCAGAATGCGCGACTCCGAGCGGAAAACGTGATACTGCGTAAACAACACATCGTTGATATATTCGTGCCGCGGAACCGGCGCGGGCTGCGCGTCTTCGTCGATGAACGGAGGGTAGATATTGAGGTAAGCCACTCCGTGCACCGGGCAGATGTAAGGGCTTCCGCCGATCGTCACCATTCCGTATTCGACCAGAATGCCTGACTCGTATGCGCTGCCGGGTTCGCGCAGCCAGGCCTGGACCGAAATGCGGAAGATGGCGCCCGTAGCCGGATCAATGGCAATCTCTCCGCGATACGCAGGCTGTTCTATCGGGCTGTTAGCGGAGGTTTGCACCGCGTAATGCGAGTCGACTCTCGGAACCTCGTAGTGGAAGACGGCCAGCGTGGACGGAGTATTGCGCTCCCAATGGCTCCAGATAACCTTGCCGTGAGGAATGTCGTCCAGCACGGTCGAGAGAATCGGCCCAAATTCTCCACTGGTCGTGAGCTCCTGCAAGCCTGACGTCGCGCTCGCGCCGCCGGCCTCAGGCGCATCCGCAACCTCGCCGCCGTCGCGGTAGGTGACCAGGTGCTCCCAAACTCCGTCGAGATAGAGGCCCCCTGACGGGACGGCGCTCGCCGGTCCCAGATACTGGGGCCGATCCTGACGCGGCGCCTTTGCGCTCTTCGGACCGAGAAAATCGAGTCCAACCTGCTGGCTGGCGAGCTCGCCCTTCGCGGCCAGTTCAAAGCCTGTTGAGTGGCGCAGCGCCGAGAAATTGGGAAGCTTGTGCAGGGTGTGAATCACGTAGTCCTGGGCCCGAGCTACGATCTGATTCTGGGTTGCGATCTCCGGCGGCGGATCGGCGGGCAGATCGGCCGTGGGCGGGTTGAGGAATGCGGCCGCGTCGGTGAGAGCGCACAGCGCTTCGCTGGCGTGCTTGCCGGGAAGCTTTCCTTCCCAGCGCTCCACTTCGTCGCGGCTGGGGCGTTCCGTCAGCTCCAGCGCAGCGATCGCTCGCGCCGCGTCCGCATCGCGTCTTTGATTGAGAGAGGCCAGCATCTGGTCCAACTGGCCAACTGTTACGTGCTCTGGTGTCACTGGTGCTGATGTCGCGGATGCTGGAGCAGCGCGGGGCTTCGCCGCTGCGAGCGAGCCGGCCGATGCGAGAAGCAACACGATTGCCAGCCTGCGCATAAGAAAACTCCGGCTCCGCCTGGTGAGCAAATTATAGCGATTCGCGAAGAACGTATTGCGCGGCAGCAAGCCGGCGATTGAGGCGTCGCGGCAGGGATGTCTAAGCGAGCGCAAATACGAGCATAGATACGAGCGTAGATAATGGGTAGATAGTCATTCGTGCCGCCAGATTGTTGCGGTTGAAGGTGCGAATCGGAGAGGTTGAATGCGACTTTTTCCCCGGCCGTGGACTTGCGCGCTGGCGCTGGCGTCGATGATGGCCGCGGGCAGTCTTTGCGCTCAGGACCTGAAGAGCTTCGAGCAGCGGATCACGACCAAGGTGCTGCCCAACGGGCTCACGCTCGTCATCTGTTACCGGCCTGAAGCGCCGGTCTTCAGCTACTCCACGTTTGTGGATGCGGGCGCGGTGGACGATCCCTCCGGCGAGAGCGGGCTGGCGCACATGTTTGAGCACCTGGCGTTCAAAGGAACCACGGAGATCGGGACGAAGGACTGGCCGGCGGAGAAGGCCGCGCTGGCCAAAGTGGAAGCTGCCAACGACGCCTATGAGGCCGAGTACCGCAAGCCCGTGGGACGCACCGAAAAGAAGCTCGCCGCGTTGAAACAGGCATTTCTCAACGCGCAGGCCGAGGCGCACAAATACGTTATCCCCAACCAGTTCACTGAGTTGGCTGAGGCCAACGGCGCGCACGAGCTAAACGCTGAGACCGGGCTGGACGAGACGGAATTCTACTGGTCTATGCCCGAGAACCGCCTGGAACTGTGGGCGTGGCTTGAGAGCAGCCGGCTCGCAGACACCGTGCCGCGCGAGTTCTACAAAGAGCGCGACGTGGTGATGGAAGAGCGGCGGATGCGCGTGGATTCAGACCCAACCGGCAGGCTGATGGAACAGTTCCTGGCCGCGGCTTACGTGGCCCATCCTTACGGGCGCAGCGACATTGGCTGGCCGAGCGAGGTGAGCCAGATCACGGCCACCGAGGCCATGGCCTTTCACAAGAAGTACTACGTGGGGTCGAATATCGTGGTGGCCATCGTGGGCGATGTGGACGCGCAGACGGCCATGCCCGTGCTCGAGAAGTATTTCGGCCGTATTCAGGGCGGCCCCAAGCCGGAAGACCTGACCACGGTTGAGCCGAAGCAGTTCGCGGAAAAGTCGGTGATGATCCGCGATCCCTCGCAGCCGTTTTATATGGAGGGCTATCACCGGCCCGGCTACCTCGATCCGGACGATGCCGTCTATGACGCGATCGGCGACATTCTTTCCAACGGCCGGGTTTCGCGGCTCTATCGCAGCCTTGTGGAGCAGCAGCAGATCGCCGAAGAGGCTGCGGGGTTCAGCGGCATGCCCGGCGACAAGTATCCCAACCTCTTCGCGTTCTACGCGGTTCCCACTCCCGGCCACACGCCGGCGGAGATGCGCGAGGCAATCCATAAAGAGATTGACAAGCTCAAGACAACGGATGTGACCGACGCCGAGCTCGCGATGTACAAGACCCGCACGCGCGCCGACCTGCTGCGCGGCCTGGCGGACAACCAGGGCCTGGCCAACTCGCTGGCCGAGTACCAGACCCGCTACGGAGACTGGCGCGAGCTGTTTCTTGAGCTCGACAAGGTAGACAAGGTGACCAAGGCGGATATTCGCAGAGTGGCGAGCCAGGTCTTTGTGGCCTCAAACCGCACCAGCGCGGAGATCGATACGGAAGCGCCCGCTGCGGATTCAAAGCCCGGAGGCGCGCAATGAGCCGGCTCTCCGTGCGTACCGCGATTTTGGGATTTGCTCTCTTCGCGCCGTCCGTGTTGATCGCGCAGCAAGCCAAACCCTGGGAGCAGATTCCCGTTCCCAAGCTGCATGAGTTCAAGCCGCAGCAGCCCAAACGCATCGAGCTGAAGAACGGGATCGTCGTCTTTCTCCAGGAAGATCATGAGCTGCCGTTTGTCTCGGGCTCGGTGCTCATTCCCGGCGGCTCGCGCGACGAGGATCCGGCCAAGACCGGATTGATTGGCCTCTACGGGCAGGCATGGCGCACCAGCGGAACCGCGAAGATGGATGGCGACGCGATGGACGACCTGCTTGAAGCCAGGGCCGCGCACATTGAGACCGGTGGCGACGACGACTCCACGTCCATTGCGTGGGACTCGCTGAAGGGCGATGCGGACCAGGTTTTTTCCCTGGCGATGGATCTGTTTTTTCATCCCAGATTCAGCCAGGAAAAGCTCGAGCTGGCGCAGCAGCAGGAAGCCACGGCCATCGTCCGCCGCAACGACGACGTGGAGCAGATCGCTGAACGCGAAGCCGCGAAGCTCGTCTACGGGCCCGACAGCCCGTATACACGGCAGCCGGAGCTGGCCACTATCGGCGCGGTCTCGCTGGCCGATCTTCAGGCCTGGCATGACCGCACCATCAAGGGCCGGCTGATCGTGGGCATCAGCGGCGACTTCGATCCCGTGGCCATGGAAGCCAAGGTGCGCGCCGTCTTTGAGGCGCTGCCGCCGGTCACGCCCGAGCCCGCGCGCCACGACCAGTTCGCCGGCCCCACGCCGGGCGTCTATTTCATCGACAAAGCGGATGTGGATCAGTCGAATGTGGCCATCATGGCGCTGGGAACCGACCGGCATAATCCCGATGTGCCCGCGCTGACGGTAATGGACGAGATCCTCGGAGGAGGGTTCGCCAGCCGGCTCTTCCAGAAGATAAGAACCGAGCTGGGCCTGGCCTACGATGTGGGCGGAGGGTTCGGGCTGGAGTACGACCATCCCGGAATGTTCGAAGTGAGCCTGTCGACCAAGAGCGCGACGACCGTGGATGCGACCAAGGCGGCCGAGGCCGAGATCGCCGGGCTGAACTCGCGTCCCTTTACGCAGACGGAGCTCGACCGCGCCAAGGACGATATCCTGAACTCGTTCCTCTTCCGCTACGACACCAGGGACAAGGTGCTCGACCAGCGCGAGCAACTGGAGTTCTACGGCTACCCGGCGGATTATCTTGAGACCTATCGCGCGGCCGTGGAGAAGGTTACGCTGGCCGATCTGGCCGCGGCGGCAAAGAAGTACATTCACCCGGATAAGATGGCTGTGCTGGTTGTGGGGAATGGATCGGAGATCAAGCCAGGGCCGAGCTCACCCGGTCTCAATGCCCTCGGACAGGGAGCGGTAAAGCCGATCGACATTACCATTCCACAGCCGCAGCAGGCATCGAAAGATGGCGCAACAAGCGATACGGAGAAGAAGCAGTGAGCAGCGAGAAAGCGAACGGCGGCGGATTGGCCGTGGTGATCCTGGCCGCGGGCAAGGGAACGCGGCTGAAGTCGAAACGGCCGAAGGTTCTGCACGAGATCGGCGGCAAGCCGCTGCTGGCGCATGTGATCGCGGCGGCGAGTCATGTGGTCGCGCCCGAGCACATCTATGTGGTCATCGGCCACCAGGCTGAGCGCGTGCGCGAAGCGCTGGCTGCAACCGGCGTGCAGTTCATCGAGCAAACTGACCAGCGCGGCACGGGCCACGCCCTCCAGTGTGCGCGAGCGGCCGTTCAGGGATACAAGAGCATTCTTGTCCTCTCCGGCGATGTGCCGCTTATCCGGCAGGAAACCATCGAGCGCATGGGGACGTTCCACCAGGACGAGCGCGCCGCCATGACGATTCTCTCGGCGCGGCCAGAGAACCCGGCGGGATATGGCCGCATCGTGCGCAAGGCGCCGGACTCGGCGGAAGTGGATGCGATCGTCGAGCAGAAATCGCTTGCGCCGGGGCAGGAAAAGATCGGCGAGATCAACTCGGGGATTTATGCCTTCGCGAGCGCCGCGCTCTTTGCGCATCTCGACAAGCTAACGGCCAACAATCCGCACGGCGAGCTTTACCTGACCGATATGGCCGGCATTCTGCACGCGACCGGCGAGCGCGTGGTGGCGATTGAAGCCGAAAATGCAGCCGAGGTGCTGGGCGCAAACACCATCGCCGACCTGGTGGCGCTGGACGCGAACCTGCGCGACGCGACCGCGCAGCGGCTGATGGCCGCTGGCGTGACCATCTTCCGGCCGGAGACCTGCGTGATCGATGCCGAGGTTGAGGTCGAGGCCGACACGGTGATCGAGCCGTTTGTGCAGTTGCGCGGCAAGACGCGCGTCGGCTGCGATTGCCTCATCCGTTCGTACACGGTGATTGAGAACTGCACGCTGGGCAACGGCGTGGAGATTCTGCCCGCCTGCATGCTTGAAGGCAGCACGGTGGGCGACGGCGCGCGCATCGGGCCCTTCGCGCATCTGCGCCCAGGGAGCGAGATTGGCGAAAAGGCGCATGTGGGCAACTTTGTGGAAACGAAGAAGGCCAGGCTAGGCAAAGGCGCCAAAGCCAACCACCTTACCTATCTCGGCGATGCGGAGATCGGCGAAGGAACCAACGTGGGCGCCGGCGTGATCACCTGCAACTACGACGGCGTGAACAAGTTCATGACCCGAATCGGCAAGAATGTGTTTGTGGGCAGCGACTCCACGCTGGTGGCGCCCATTACCCTTGAAGACGGCGCATACATCGGCGCAGGCTCGTGCATCACCAAGGATGTGCCGGCGGGGGCTCTAGCCGTGGGCCGCGCGCGGCAGGTCACCAAGGAAGGCTGGGCCGCCGCGCGCCGCGCCAAGCGCGCAGCGAAGGACTCTTCCAAATAGTTTCGCAATAAATCTGGCCACCCGGCCGGCACACGGCGACATTCGATGAACATGGCGGTATCCTCGGG
>JBAUCP010000670.1:0-7476 GCA_049677625.1 Occallatibacter sp.
GAAGAGCACCGCGGCAACGAGCGCCGCTCTTCGGCCTTTCGCAGTTACTTTACTGGCTGTCTGGCTGGCTGGAATCGGCAGAGGTGGCGCAGGTTCGAGACGATCTGGATCGAGACGATTCTTGATATCGCTGAGGGTGCAGCGGCGGCGCGGGTCGAGCCGGAGACATTCCTTCGCAATGCTGGCAAAGGGTTCGGGAATGGATGCGGGCACAACGGGCTCAGTCTGCGCCGACCTGTCCCAAACCGGGGGATGCTGAGTCAAGGCTTCGACCAGCGTGACGCCGAGCGACCAGATGTCCGCGGCCGGGGAGATTGCCGCGGCGGCGTGTTCCGGCGCGTCATAGACGCTGAATACAGGGTTGGGTTTGCCGGGCTCGCCCGCAGTTTGAAGGCAGTCAGTGGAAAGCCTCAGCTGATCGTCGACGACCATAATGTTCGATGGCTTGAGGCGGGTATGCACGAGGCCGTGACCGTGGAGATAGGTAAGCGCTTCGAGGACCGGGTCGAGCATCTCCCTGGTTTCGGCGGGCGTGAGTGGGCGGTGGGGCAGAATCTGCGAAAGGTCTTGCTCTGCATGTTCCGTCACAACGTAGAACAGCTGGGCGCCGTCGATCTGGCAACGCCCGGCGTGAAACAACCGCATCAGGTGAGGATGAGAAAGGGCTGCTGTTGCCGCCCAGCAGGCTAGGCGCGCTTCCGCATCCGCGTCAACATCCGTTTTCGGGATGAGCTTGATGACGGCCTTCTGCGATCGATCATGCTCAAGTTCGGTAAGGAAGACCGCGCCCGCTCCCGAGCTGCCCAGCCATTGGAGCAGGGTGAATCTTCCGTCGATCGAGCGGCCGGTCCAGTCACCGAGAGTTGCTGCTGCGTTCATGGTCGGAACCATTCTATCCGAGCGCAGTAAGAATGAATCTTCGCGAGTACGGATTTCGATCGGCAAATGCTGAACGGGCGAAGGAAGACCCGGGCAACGACTGGCATGCAATTGGGTCAGGGCCTCGTTTCCCGGTTTTCTCCTTAACTATCCCGCAACGAAGAATACGCTAATCTAGGTCAATGACTGACGCGATAACCAGGTTGGCAAAAGCCTCTGCTGTGAGCCGCGATGGGCTGGCTGAGGCTGCACGCATGGGCGGCCCGTCTTTGCTGATTCGCGGCTTGCGTAAGGCCTTTGCCGATGTGCAGGCGGTGGATGGGCTGGAGCTGGAGGTGCGGCCGGGCGAGTGCTTTGGACTGCTGGGGCCGAATGGGGCGGGGAAGACGACGACCATCGAGATTTGCGAGGGGCTGACCGAGCCGGATGAAGGCGTTGTGGAACTGCTCGGGCTGAACTGGAAGACGGGTGCGCGGGAGCTGCGGCAGCGGATCGGGATTCAACTGCAGGAGACGCAGTTTCCTGACAAGTTGACGGTGGAAGAGGCGCTACGGCTGTTCCGGAGCTTTTATCGCAGGGGGATCCCGGTGGATGAGTCGATTCGCGCGGCGCAGCTCGAAGAGAAGCGCCGGTCGCGGATTGGCGGGCTCTCAGGCGGACAGAAGCAGCGGCTGGCAATGGCGACGGCGCTGGTAGGCGACCCGGAGCTGCTGTTTCTGGATGAGCCGACCACGGGGCTCGATCCGCAGGCGCGGCGGCACCTGTGGGACCTGGTGGATGAGCTCAAGCGCGGCGGGCGCACGATCATTTTGACGACGCATTACATGGATGAGGCGGAGCGGCTGTGCGACCGCGTGGCGATTATGGATCACGGCAAGGTGATTGCGCTGGGCACGCCGCAGCAACTGATTGCGTCCATTGGCGGCGAGGATATTGTGGAGTTCGCGGTTTGCGCGGCGAAAGATCTGCAGCCGTCTGCAACAGGCGAAGACTCGTGCCCTCCCGCCCTTGCGACAGAAACAAATCGCAAGGACGGGGCACGGGAACCTTCGAGCCAATCCCAGGTCTCAGAAGCGAGACCTGGGGCACCCCACGTTGTGGTCGATGCGGCAAAGCTCCTGGCGATTCCGGGGGTGCGGTCGCATCGGGTGGATGCTTCTTTGCACCAGCTCTCGGTGAGCGAGCTGCATACGGCGGTGCCGCGCATCTTTGCGGCGCTCGAGAAGCAGGGGCTGCATTTGAGCGAGTTCAGGACCCACTCGGCTACGCTCGAAGACGTGTTTGTGCGGCTGACGGGGAGGAATCTGCGCGATGAGTAAGCTGGAATTGAGCAGCCTCTATCAACTCACGATGGTGCGCTTCCGGCTGATTCTGCGCGAGCCGGAGGCGATCTTCTGGATCTTTATCTTTCCGATTCTGCTGGCGGTGGGGCTGGGGATTGCGTTTCGCAACCGGCCGGCGGACGTGCTGCCGGTGGGCGCAACCACTCCCCAGTTGACGCAGGCTTTGGCTGCGGACAAGGGGCTTAAGGCGGCGCAGATGGATGAGGCCGCGGGCGCGCATGCGCTGGCCACCGGCGACATTCTGCTGCTCGCGGTTCAAGAGCCGGGCGGCGTGGCTTACCGGTACGACGATACGAATCCCGATGCGCGCAATGCGCGGCTGCTGGTGGACCGTGCGGTTCAGACGGCCGCCGGGCGGCGCAATGCGGTGAGCGCCGGGAACGAGCTGGTGCACGAGACGGGGTCGCGGTATATCGACTTTGTGGTGCCGGGGCTGCTGGGGATGAACCTGATGGGCTCGGCGATGTGGAGCCTTGGATTCGCCATTGTAGAGGGACGGCAGAAGAAGCTGCTGAAACGGCTGGTGGCTTCGCCCATGCCGAAATGGCAATACCTGACGGCGTTTCTGCTGTCTCGGCTGGCCATGCTGGTGATTGAGGTGGTGTTGTTCCTGGGCTTTGCGCGCGTGGCGTTTGGCGTGCCGTTTCGCGGGCCGCTGTGGGAACTGGCGTTCCTCTGCGTCTTGACATCTCTGGTTTTCTCCGCCATCGGGCTGCTGGTGGCTTCCCGTGCGCAGACCATGGAAGCCGTGTCAGGGTTGATGAACCTGGTGATGCTGCCCATGTGGATTCTCTCGGGCGTGTTCTTTTCGGCGTCGCGGTTTCCGGCGGTGATTCAGCCGCTGGTGAAGGCGCTGCCGCTGACCGCGGCGATCGAGGCGATGCGCGCGACTATGCTGCAGGGGACGGGGCTGAACCATCTGCTGTGGCAGGTGGCGATTCTGACGGCGTGGTTTTGCGTGCCGTTTGCGGTTTCGTTGCGGATCTTCCGGTGGAGATAGTGGCCGATTCTTACTGGGTTGAGAGTTGTGCTTTCCCAGGTCCGAAAATCCGGACCTGGGGCACCCGGTTTCTTGCTGGGGTGAGAGTGGCTTGTTGAGGATTGTGGTTTCCCACCTTAACCGATTCGCAAAGAACGCGAATCGCCGAAGGTGGGGCACCCGGTTTCTTGCTGGGGTGAGAGTGGCTGGGTGGGAGTTGTGGTTTCCCACCTTAGCCGATGCGCAGAGAACGCGCATCGCCGAATGTGCCCACCCGGTTTCGTGCTGGATCGGGCTTGCGGAGATGCATGCGCGCGGCATGGGGTCTCGCCGCCCGGTAAAATTGACGGTATATGGGATTGAAGGTGGAAGAGCCGGCGGCGGATAGTCTGCTTCTGGAGGGCAACCGCTTTGTGCGCGCGTGCCTGCGGCGGCCGGTGGACCGCACGCCGGTGTGGTTTCTGCGCCAGGCGGGGCGGTACATGCAGGAGTACCGCGACGTAAGGAAGCACCACACGCTGGTGGAGATTTGCAAGCATCCGGAGCTGGCATCCGAGGTGACGATTACCGCGGCAGAAAAGCTGGGCGTGGATGCGGCGATCATCTTTGCCGATCTGCTGCTGCCGCTGGAGCCCATGGGGCTGCCGTTCGAGTTTCAGGCCGGCGAGGGGCCGGTGATCGAGCAGCCGGTGCGCACCCTTGATCAGGTGATGGCGCTGCGCACAGACCGCGCCGGCGAGCTGGACTATGTGGCGCGGGCGATTCAGAAGGTGGCTTCGCACTTTCGCGACCGGCTGGGCATCATCGGATTTTGCGGCGCGCCGTTCACGCTGGCCAGCTACATGATCGAGGGCGGCGGGTCGCGGAATTACATTCACACCAAACAGATGATGTATGGCAGTCCGACTGCGTGGGGCCTGCTTTTGGACAAGTTGGTTGCCGTGTTGACGGAGTATTGCCGGTTGCAGGTGCTGGCCGGGGCTGACGTAATTCAAATATTTGACAGCTGGGTTGGTTCGCTCGCGCTGGCCGACTACCAGCAGTATGCCTTTGAGGCCACGCGGCGGCTGGTGCGCGCCGTGCAGCAGATGGGCGTGCCGGTGATTTACTTCGGCGTGGAGACGGCGGGCTTGCTGAGCGCGATGGCGGCCACGGGCGCCGATGTGATCGGGCTGGACTGGCGGCAGCCGCTCGATGTGGGCTGGCGCGCGGTGGGGCAGGGCTGCGCAGTACAGGGCAATCTGGACCCGATTACGCTGTTTGCGCCGCTGGAGGTTCTGGAGCTGCGGGTGAGGGAGATTCTGCGCGCGGCCGGTGGGCGCGCCGGGCACATCTTCAATCTGGGGCATGGGATTGTGCCGGGTACGCCGGTGGAGAATGTGCAGGCGGTGGTGAAGATGGTGCGGGAGTTCCGGGTGGAATAGTGATCAGGGGTCAGTGATCAGTGGTCAGTTGATTGTGGCTGGGCGAGGGGCTTGCTTTCCCACCCTTTCCACTGAAGAACGTGGAAAGGATGGGGCATCCAGTGTTCGTGCTTTCCCACCTTAGCCACATAGAACGTGGCGAAGGTGGGGCACCCATTTTCGTGCTGGGCTGAGAAGTGGCTTGGGTAGAGTGGTGGTTTCCCACCCTTGAATCAAAGAACGATTCAAGGATGGGGCACGGAGGGTTCGTGCTTAGTCGAGAGTGGTTGGTTGAGGGTTGTGGTTTCCCACATATTTTCGTGCTTTGGTGAGAGTGGCCGGGATGTGTGGGTTTTTGGGGAGGGTGGGCGTGGGTAAACAGGCCGTGCTGCTGCTGGCGCATGGAACGCCGGAGACGGTCGAGCAGGTTCCCGAGTATCTGCGCAATGTGGTGAGCGGCAGACCGATTCCGACGCAGGTGGTGGAGGAGATTCAGCACCGCTACGCGCTCATCGGCCACAGCCCGCTGACCGAGATCACCTGTGAGCAGGCGCGGCTGGTGGAGGCCGAGCTTGCGGCTGCGGGGGTTCCCGTGCCGGTGTACGTGGGCATGCGCAACTGGCGGCCTTATATTGCCGACGTGGTGAAGCGGATGCGCGCGGACGGGATCGAAGAGGCCGCTGTGATCTGCATGGCGCCGCAGAACTCGCGGACCAGCGTGGGGCTTTACCGGCGCGCCGTGGAAGCTGAGGCGGGCGGGCTGCGCATTGACTTTACGGAGGGATGGGCTGAGCATCCGCTGCTGGCCGAGGCCTTTGCCGAGCGGCTGCGGCCGGCGCTGCACGAACTCAGTACCGAAATGGGCCATCCCGTGCCGGTGCTTTTCACGGCGCACAGCGTGCCGCTCAGGACGATTCAGCCTTCGGCGGAAGCGGCGCAGGGGCCGCGGCTGTCGCCGGGGCAGGGCGCCGACTCTTATGCCGACGACGCCCGGCGCACCGCCGAGCTGGTAGCGGAGCGAGCGCGGGAGGCCGCGCAGTGGTGGTTTGCCTTTCAGAGCCAGGGAGCGAGCGGCGGGCCGTGGATCGGGCCAACCGTGGAAGAGACGCTGGACGCCGTTGCGGCGGCGGGCGTGAAAGCATTGGTCCTGCAGCCGATCGGGTTCCTCTGCGACCACGTGGAAATACTCTTTGATGTGGATCATCTGTTTCGCGAATATGCCGTCAAACTGGGCATACGATTGGAGCGTCCGGAGTCGTTGAACGCCTCACCCACGCTGGCAAAGGCGGTAACGGACCTTGCCCAGCGCGGGCTGGAGCGCATCGGAGATCGCAGCAGGCAATGATCGGTGGGGGATCGGTGGGGGATGGGTGGGAGCATCTCCTTCCGGTGGGCGGAATGATTCTGTTTGCAGCGGCAAATGATTTTGTTTTTATTGCACTGTTCCCATATTTTTGGGAGGGTTTTCCGTTAACATGGTTGGGTCGAGATTCCCCTAGTCGTTTGTGCGTTATGCTCCGCGGTGTTGTGCCGGATCCGCTCGTGGGACCCTGCCAGCTGTGAGTGGATTGTGAGGAACGAAGTAAAGTTCCGAGGAGAGAAAAGTGTCAGACGGAAGCCGGACCGAGGCAGCAGCAGGGTTTGTCGATCAGGCAGGTGCAAGAACCGACATTCTGTGTCCCGAGTGCGGCAGCGACCAACCGCGGCGGCTGGAGCGCAAGGGATTTTTGCAGACCAGGATTTATCCGATCTTCGGCTATTATCCGTGGATATGCGGGGGCTGCAAGGTCACTTTTATAATGCGCAAGCGCTATCGCAGAAAATCGAAGAGCAAGGAAGAGTACGTCTCGCGCGATGCGGGACCGAATGAATAACCTGGCTCAGGAGCGGAAGAAGTTCCGCGCCAGGAAGACCGCGTTGGCCGGGCGCTCCGCGAGCCGGCGCAAGAGGTAGGGATACCAGGCGGTCCCGAACGGGACATAGACCCTCACTCGATAACCCTCCTTCACCAACTGGCGCTGCAGGTCGCGGCGCACACCGTAGAGCATCTGAAACTCGAAGCGGCTGGGGTCGATGGCCTGCTCGGCGGCGAAGCGTTTGGCCGCGGCGATCATGGCATGGTCGTGTGTGGCGATGCCGTGGTAGACGGGGCTCTCGAGAAGCATTTTGCTCAGGAGGATGAAGTTTTTGTCCACGTCGTTCTTGCGCGGGAATGCGACCTCGGCCGGCTCGTTGTAAGCACCCTTGCAGAGGCGCACGCGGATGCCGTCGGCGAGAAGCTGCTCAATATCGGCCTGTGAGCGGTAGAGATAAGCCTGGATGACGACGCCGATGGCGCCGCGGGTTTCAACGCGCGCATTGAGGCGGCGGACGATGTCGAGCGTGGTCTGGGTGAGCCGCGAGTCCTCCATGTCGATGCGGACGAAGTTGCCGGTGGCGTGCGCGTGCTGCGCGAGGCTGCGCGCGATGGATTCGGCGAGCGGAGCAGACAGCTCCAGGCCCATCTGCGTGAGCTTGACGCTGATGTTGGCGTCGAGCTTGCGAGCCGCGATCATGTCGAGCAGCTCGTGGTAAACCTCGGCGGATTGGTGCGCTTCAGTTTCAGAGGTCACGCTCTCGCCGAGCGCGTCCAGCGTGACCGCCATGCCCTGATGGTTGACCGACTCGGCCACGCGCAGCGCGTCATAGGGCACCATGCCCGCCACGAAACGGGAGCTGAGACGCCCGCCAAGGCTCGATGTCTCGCAGAAGCGGCGCAGCGAGCGGTTGCGAGAGAGAGCAAGAAAGACAGAACGCAAGACCGGCATCAGTTGCCTCGCCGTAGCAGCTCACGGACTCTTCAGTTTCGCATAACAGACGGCCGGCGCCGTCC
>JBAUCP010000671.1:0-4758 GCA_049677625.1 Occallatibacter sp.
GGGTTGGGGCTCGGCGGCCGGCAGAAGTTTGGGCGTTAGAATTCTCAGCAGTTGCAAGTGGGGGAGGACGCAATGACAGAAAACGGGAACAGAACTCACCCGGTGCGGACTCTCACTGTCAGGAACTTCTCGGTGATCAAAGAGGCCAAGTTGGAATTTGGCAAGATTACCGTGCTGATTGGACCGCAGGCGAGCGGAAAGAGTCTGCTTTGCAAGCTGGCCTACTTCTTTATGCAGGTCGTACCGGAGATCGATTATGCGATGCTGCCCTTCGGCAACTCTTTTGAGCAATTCAAAATCAACCTGTTACACGAGTTCACTGAAAGGTTTCCCAGGGATACTTGGAGTGGACAAGCATTCCAGATAACATACACATCCGTTCAATTCGGCATCATCGCCAGCTCCAATTCGACAGATGCCCAACCGCGTTTTGAGTTTAACAGCGGCTTCTCAGAAAGATATGATCGACCAATCCAAATTGGCTCCGTCCCAACCGAAAGATTGAATGTCATAGATCCACAGTGGATCGAAGAACGGATCGTGGATGGTCCACTTCGGCAAGAGCATTCTGTTTACATACCGACTGGTAGGGCATTTTTCTCTACACCGAACAAGGGATTCGCGTCCTTCGCCGGGAAGAACCTAGATTGGATCACTCAGCGATTCTCAACTGAAATGGAATTTGAATATCGTGCTCTGATCGAATCCTCTGTTCCTTCAAGCGACCTTCTCCCGCAATTCTTGGACGTGGCCGCATACATTCTCAACGGGAAGGTCGTTCGTCAGGGCGGCGTTCTCCTTTTTCAATCGAATGCCGACGGACGCAAGCTCCCTTTTCAAATGCTCTCCTCTGGAACACTGGAACTTCTTCCGCTATTAAATCCGTTGGCAAATCGCGTGTCCGCTATATCCACCAATCCACTTTTGGCCGGGGCCACATCGAACTCCATTCCGGGAACGATATTCGTTGAGGAGCCGGAGTCGAGTGTTTTTCCCAAGACACAATATGACTTAATGCGTCTCTTTGCGTGGCTTTCGTCTGAGCCTAGACTCAGCTTCCGATTCGCCGTTACCACCCACAGCCCCTATGTTCTTTCGGCCTTCAATAATCTCATTGAAGCCACGCAGGTGGTTGCAGCCAAACCCGAATTGAAAAACGAAGTTGCAAAACTCATCCCAGAGCAGTACTGGATCAAATCAAGCGACTTCAAGGCCTATTGCATCCACGATGGGAATCTTGAATCGATTATGGATTCAGAAACGGGTCTCGTCAGCGCCAACTATCTCGATAATGTTTCTGAAACTATCGGCATGGAATTCGACGAACTGCTGAGGCTCGGCTATGTCGAATCATAGCTCGGTGCCGGCAAGATGCATCGAGAAATTGAACGGTCCCAGAATCACCGTCAAGGCAAATGGGCGGTTGGCCACGTTTCTCAATCCGGATAGGGCCGAGATCAAGAAGATCGATGTGGATTGCTGGTTACGGCATGTGTCAGGATTGAGGTCCGATTTCCTTCTGGTGAAGGCCGGAATTGTCGATGTGATTATTGAGCTTAAGGGTAAAGATATCGATCATGCCGTCAAGCAGATTTTGGCTACGCTTGATCATTGGAAGCTGACACCGCTCTGTTCTCCGCGCTTCGGAGCGCTGGTGGTTTTTACTCGTTCCCCGAAGAGATCAACCACGCTTGACAACCTCAAGCTGAAGCTACTCAACAAACGAAAAATCTGGATCGAAATGGGCAAGAGCGGATTGCGAAATTACGAATTTGATATGTTCACAGGTACCAACCCATGACCGCCCTCCAGGACCAACTCGACGAGATCACGGCGAACACCCGCCACCTGGTCCAGGCCGAACGCCTTGCCGTCGGCGAACGGGCTGTCGCCGAGTTGTTTGCCTCCGGGATCGAGGAAAAGATCCTGCCCGTGGGCGCAACCGCTCCGGACTTCGCGCTGAACGACGCCTCCGGCCGCCTGGTTCGCAGCGCCGACCTGCTTGCGCTCGGGCCGCTGGTCATCAAATTTTTCCGCGGCCGCTGGTGCCCTTACTGCATGACCGAACTTGAGGCGTGGCGCGACCTCTACGGCCGGCTGCGCGAGTGCGGGGTGCTGCTGGTCGCCATCAGTCCGCAGATTGCGCGGCAGAGCGACTTTATGGTGGGCCAGCACGGGCTGCCCTTCCCCGCGCTCAGCGATCCCGGCTGCGCAGTGGCCGAGCAGTTCGGCCTGGTCTACAGCGTGCCGCAGTACCACCGCGACTACTACCGCTCCATCCTGGTCAACATCCCTTTCGTCAACGGCGACGAAAGCTGGCGGCTGCCCATCCCGGCAACCTACGTGATCGCAAAAGACCGCAAGGTCCTCTTCGCCGAGGCCCACGCCGACTTCCGCGTCCGCCCCGAGCCCGAAGACGCATTTGCCGCAGCTTTGCCTGCCGGCAAACCGTAGCGCCGGCAAAGTGTAGCGCCGGCCTCCAGGCCGGCTGTTCGGGCGGCGTCCACGCCGCCCGTAGCGCAGTTGTGTAGACTGGCAAACCCAAATGACAGCCGGTCTTCCACCCCGGCGAGCCCGAAGCAGGCTCGCGGGGACCCCGGCCTACCGCCCCTGCAAGTCAGAAGCACCGTTGCCCCGACCCTTTCATTCATTCGACAGGCAGAAACCGGCAGTCCCGCCCGAAAACCTGCATCTTCTTTATGGCAATTGCATCAAAGAAGTTGACAGTATGTGACTCAATCTGGCATTCTGACTGAGTCAGAATTCTCATCGAACAGGCAGGGAAAATACATGGCTAAGATTATTGGAATCGACCTCGGCACCACCAACTCGTGCGTCGCGGTCCTCGAGGGCGGAGAGCCCAAAGTGATTGCAAATGAAGAGGGTGCGCGCACCACGCCCTCCATCGTCGGCTTCTCGAAGAGCGGTGAGCGGCTGGTGGGCCAGGTGGCCAAGCGCCAGGCCATCACCAACCCGGAGAACACCATTTTCTCGATCAAGCGCTTCATGGGCCGGCGCTATGACGAAGTAAGTGACGAGATGAAGATGGTGCCCTACAAGGTTGTGAAGCAGGGCGACCACGTGGCCGTGGTGGCGCAGGGCAAAGAGTACACCCCACCCGAGATCTCGGCCATGATTCTGCAAAAGCTGAAGAAGAGCGCGGAAGCCTATCTGGGCGAGTCAGTTAGCGAAGCCGTGATCACCGTTCCGGCGTACTTCAACGACGCGCAGCGCCAGGCCACCAAGGACGCGGGCAAGATCGCCGGCCTGGACGTGAAGCGCATTGTCAACGAGCCCACCGCGGCTGCGCTGGCCTACGGCCTCGACAAGAAAAAGGACGAGACGATCGCTGTCTACGACTTCGGCGGCGGCACGTTCGATATTTCCATTCTCGAAGTCGGCGAAGGCGTCATCGAGGTCAAGTCCACTAACGGCGACACCCACCTGGGCGGCGACAACCTCGACCAGCGCATCGTCGACTGGCTTATTGCCGAGTTCAAGCAGGAGGAAGGTCTCGACCTGAGCTCGAAGGGCAACGAGATGGCCCTGCAGCGGCTGAAGGACGCGGCGGAAAAGGCCAAGATCGAGCTCTCGACCACCGTCGAGACGGAGATCAACCTGCCCTTCATCACCGCCGACGCGACGGGACCGAAGCACCTGGTCCGCAAGCTGACCCGCGCCAAGCTGGAGCAGTTGGTCGAAGACCTGCTCGAAAAGTCTCTCGAGCCCTGCAAGAAGGCCATGACCGATGCCGGCGTGACCGCTAGCCAGATCGACGAGGTTGTGCTGGTCGGCGGGCAGACGCGCATGCCCAAGATTCAGGAGCTCGTGAAGAAGCTCTTCGGCAAGGAGCCGCATCGCGGAGTCAATCCCGATGAGGTGGTTGCCGTGGGAGCAGCCGTGCAGGCGGGCGTGCTGGCCGGCGAGGTCAAGGATCTGCTGCTGCTCGACGTGACGCCACTGACCCTGGCCATCGAGACGCTGGGCGGCGTGGCTACGCCCATGATTCCGCGCAACACGACCATCCCGACCAAGAAGACGGAGACGTTTTCGACAGCGTCCGATTCGCAGACCGAGGTCGAGGTCCACGTGCTGCAGGGCGAGCGGCCCATGGCCGGGCAGAACCGCACGCTGGGCAAGTTCAAGCTGGCGGGCCTTCCTCCGGCGCCGCGCGGCGTGCCGCAGATCGAGGTCACCTTCGACATCGACGCCAACGGCATTTTGAACGTGACGGCGAAGGACACCGCGACCGGCAAGGACACGCGCATCCAGATTACGTCGAGCTCAGGATTGAGCAAAGACGAGGTCGAGAAGATGGCCAAGGAGGCCGAGGCGCACGCTTCCGAGGACAAGGAGAAGCGCGAGGAGATCGAGGCGCGCAATGCACTGGACGGCCTGGTCTACAACATCGAAAAGATGCTGAAGGACTCTGGCGAAAAGGTGCAGGCCGCGGACAAGACCGAGGTCGAGTCCGCTCTGGCCGAGGCCAAGAAGACCCTCGAAGGCACGCCTTCAGCCGCTGAGCTCCGCTCCGCGCACGAGAAGCTGACGCACGCCAGCCACAAGCTCGCGGAGGTGCTCTACAAGGCCAATGCCGCGCAGGCTTCCGCCGGCGCACCGCCCGCTGGCGAACCGGCTGCAGAGCAGAAGAAGGACGAGGGCGTAATCGACGCGGAGTACGTGGACGTCGAAGACAAGAAGTAGGACTGGCCGTCCAGGCAATGCAAGGGTGAAGGCGGCGGGGCAGAACCCCGCCGC
>JBAUCP010000672.1:0-4209 GCA_049677625.1 Occallatibacter sp.
AGCAGAGCCTGCCTCCGCTTCACCGGCTAACGACTATCCTCAAGGAGAAGCAATGCCTTGAGAAGACAATCACACTAAACGGCAACTGTGTCGTCAACAAACTGTCTCACTCAAGGGGGGCACCCCAGTATATCCCAGGTCTCAAAAGCGAGACCTGGGGCACCCATTTTATTGCTGAGTTGAAAGTGGGTTAGATGGAGTTGTGCATTCCCACCTTAGTCGATGCGCACAGAACGCGCATCGCCGAAGATAGGGCACCCATTTTCGTGCTGGGTTTAAATCCTGTTTGTGACGGTTTGGGTTTGTGCTTTCCCACCCTGTCGACAGAGAAAAGTCGACAGGATGGGGCACGGGGCATCGTGGGTCAGCTTCAGTTGCTGGTGAGGGTGTAGGTGACGCTGTGGGAGAGCGTGCCTGAGGTGGCGGTGATGGTGACTGTGGAGTTTTGGAGTTGATGGCTGCCGGAGCCGCTCGATCCGCAACTGACGAGGCCGGCGAGCGAGAGTGCGGCGACGAGGATGGCGACGACGCGGAAGAGGCCGCGGCGTCGGCGTATACCGAAGAGCAGCATCACACCACCGAGGCCGAAGCCTGCGTAGAGCAGTTGCGTGGTGTTGCCGCCGCTCCGATCAATGGCGTTCCGGTCGAGCTGCGCCTTTGTGCTCTCAGTGAATGTGACGGCGGTTGTCGCGGCCAGTCCGTCGCCGGGCGTGAGGGTGGTGGGATAGAAGGCGCAGGTGACGTCAGAGGGCAGGCCGGAGCAGGCAAAGTTGACGGCGGCGCTGAAGCCGTTCTGAGGGGTTACGGTGAGCGTGGCAGTGTCAGTGGGGCTGGTGGTGGTGACGGCTCCGCTGGAGGCGCTGATGGTGAAGGTGAAGTCGACAGGAAGGGCGCTGATGGTGACGGAGATGGCGCTGGAAGTGGAGGGGTTGAAGCTGCCGTTGCCCGTGTACTGCGCGGTGATGGAGTGAACGCCGGCCAGGAGCGCCGATGTGATCAGGGACGCGTGGCCGTTTGCGTCAAGATTCTCGACGCCGATGGCCGATCCGCCGTCCATGAAGATCACGGTGCCGGCGGGTATGACTGAGCCGGAGGCGGGCGTGACCGCGGCGCTGAAGGTGAGGCTGGCGCCGACCAGCGCCGAGGTGGCTGAGGCGGTGAGCGATGTGGTGGTGTTGACGGGCGTGGCGGAGTTGATGGTTACGGTGACCAGGGACGAGGTGCTGCCGGCGAAGTTGACGTCGCCGCTGTAGACGGCGGTGATGTCATGGACGCCGACGGCGAGAGCGGTGGTGGCGTAAGCGGCTTGGCCGGACACCAGCGTGACGGCGGCGAGGGTGGTGGGCCCGTCCATGAAGGTGACGATGCCGGTGGGCGTTCCAGTGGTGCCAGCCTCGCCGGTGACATTTGCGGTGAAGGCGATGCTGGCGCCCACGATCGCGGTGGTGGGCAAGGCGGAGAGCGCCGTGTTGGAAGAGGGCAGAGTGGTGGTGGTGCTGCTGTAGGCGTTCAGGTAGATGGCGTTCGCGGAGAGGATATCGGGCTTGCCGTCGTTGTTCAGATCGACGGCGACGGCGCCGATGCCGGTGGAGGATTGAGAAAAGATGTTGATGAGGTCCTTGGGGACGGCGGTGCCGGAGGAGTCGACGTAGCTGAAGGTGCCGTCACCTTTGCCGTAGAAGATGCCGCTCCAGGCCGCGCTGTCAAAGAGCGCCAGATCGATGTTGCCGTCGCCGTCGAAGTCGGCGGCTGCGAGCTGTGCGCTGCGCGCGGTGTCGCCGCCGGCGATGTCAAGCACGGTGGGCGCGTTGAAGGTTCCGTCGCCGTTGCCGGTGGCGATGGCCAGCTCACCCTGGCCGGCCGTGGTTTCGCCCACGCAGGCCAGGTCGGTGTTGCCGTCCTTATTGAAGTCGGCCAGGACGAAGGGCGCGCCGCCTTCGACGGGCGGAGCGGGCAGATAGGGATTGGGCGCGCAGTTGATGGTGGTTGGCGTGGCGAAGGTTCCGTCGCCATTGCCGCGGAACTCTTCGAGGGTGGTTTGAGCGAAGCCGTTGGAAATGCCGGTGGGAACCACGGCGAGCAGATCGGGAACCTGGTCGTTGTTGAGATCGATGGCGGCGGCTACCTGTGGCGCCGCGAGGATGGTGGGGGTGGTGGTGCTCTGGTAGGTGTAAGTGATCTGCGCCGTGCCGAAGTTGCCTGTGCCGTCGCCGGGATAGACGACGAAGCCTTCGTTGAGCGACGCGTTGTTGCTGTACGTGCCGGGAGTGATAAAGCTGAAGAGCACGTCGCCGTGGCCGTTTTTCACGAAGCCGGCGATCCGGACGCCGCTGATGGTGGGCGTCTGGTTGTTGGCGCCGGGGGGAATCAGGCCGCTGAATTCATGGACCACGGGCGTGGCGAAGGTTCCGTCGCCGTTGTTCAGCGCGGTGAAGAAGACCGGGCTTCCGTATTCCGAGGCGCCTCCGTTGAAGGTGAGGCCGGTGACGACGAAGGCCAGATCGGGTTTGCCGTCGCCGTTCAGGTCGCCGAGCGCGAAGTCCGAGATGGTTGCCGAAGCGGTGCCGATGGCGTTGCCGTCGAGGGTGAGGCTGGCGGGAATGGCGACGGCGTTGGTGAAGGCGGGGTTGAAGTTGCCGGTTCCGTTGCCGGTCTCGACGACGAGGCCGTTGGATGCGGCGTTGAGGGTGACGAGATCGGGGGTGGTGTCGCTGTTCAGGGCGGACAGGTTCTTGCCGTTGTAAGCACCGCCGCCGTTGACCAGCGGCGCGCCCTGGAAGGTGCTGTTGCCGTTGCCCATGAGGGCATATGCGAGGCCGGGGGAGCCCTCGTCGCCGCCATAGGCTCCGCCGTCGCCCAGGCCCACATAGATGTCGGGGTTGCCGTCTCCGTCGAGGTCATCGACGGTAATGAAGCCATCGGTGTTGATGGTAGCGTAGCTCGGGCCCACGATGAAGGTGCCGTCCCCTTTGCCGATCCAGGTGGAGATGGAGTTGCTGTTATTCACAACGAGGTCGATTTTGCCGTCGTTATTCAGGTCGCCGCTGGCAAGATTCGGGCCTCCCGCATAGAGATTGTCCTGGGCGTAAGGAAACGCCGGGGTGGCCACGGGCGTGAAGGCTCCGGTCCCGTTGCCTAACAGCACCAGGCCGTTTGAGCAGATGATGTCCTTGTTGCCGTCGTTGTTCACATCCGCGGTAATCAGATTCTGGATGGGTGTGGATGCCGCGCTGGCGTAACCGGGCAGGGCAGGGGCAGCAAAGCTCTGTGCAGGCTGGAAGGTTCCGTCGCCGTTGCCGAGCAGGACGGAGATTTGCTGGTCGCCGGAGACGGCGACGATATCGAGCTTGCCGTCATTGTTGACGTCGTCAATGACGGCGGCGACGGAGTAGTTGCCGGCGATGGGATAGGTGACGGCGTTCTGAAAGGTTCCGTCGGCGTTGCCCAGCATGACCGTGACGCGGCCGGTGGTGGCGAGTGGATCGTCGAGGATTACCAGGTCGCCGTTGCCGTCTTTGTTGAGGTCTGCCGCGGTCAGATTTCCGGCCGAGGAGAACTGAAACGAGGAAAGGGTGAATGTGGTTGTGCCGGTCAGGAGATACACGCCGTTGACCAATGAAGGGTAGGTCAGGCCGAGACCGGCGAATACGTTGACTCCGGTGGTGGTTGTGCCGACGAAGATGCCCGGCTGCGAGCCGAAGCCGGGAACCGGCTGCATTGCACAGCTATTGGCAAAGATGTCTGGAGTGGTGGTAAGCTGCGCCTCCGAATGCAGGACGAGCTCATAATTCGCGGCGAGCTCGGTTTGCATGTAGGTGAAGGTCGGTTCGATGGTGTAGGTTCCGGTCGCCAGGGATAGCGAGCAGTCGGCACGGCGAAAAACCGAGAGCGCGCCCGATGGGGTTGAGATGGTGGTGAAGTTGCCAAGGAAGTCGGCGGTGCCGGTCTCGGTGCCGTCAGTGCCCTGCAACTGCGGCACGGCCTGCTGATGCCGGAGCGCGGTTCTCTGCAGGCCTGCGGCGGGGCTCTGTGCGTGCATCTGCGGGGAGAGCAGATTGGCCGCAACGAGGCAGGCCGCGAGCGCCAGCGCTGCGCCCAGGGACGGAGACAGCCGGCGGCCCGGTTCGGTGGGGCGGGCGGCCTGGGTTTGGGGGCGCGGGGCAGATCGATCGCGGCTGGCAAAGAGACGCGAGTGCTGTGGCATGGTTC
>JBAUCP010000673.1:0-11113 GCA_049677625.1 Occallatibacter sp.
ATATCGGCCCCATGCCCGACGGGTCAGTGCCGCCGGCCACTGTGGAGGTGCTCGACGCTGTGGGCAAATGGATTGACACCAACGCGAACGCGATCTACAACACCGACCGCGGCCAACTGGGCCCCAACGCCAGTTGCAACTACACGCGCCGCGGCAACACGCTGTTCGTCCACGTGCACGGCTGGCCGGGCCACACGCCGGCCGCGGAGTGGCTGGACTTCTACAAGCCGGAGGTGGTGGTCGCGATCGGCGGGTTGAAGCCGAAGGTGCTCTCGGCCAAGTTGACGAAGACCGGCCAGAAAGTCGAGTTCACGCAGGACGATTTCACCTTCCGGCTAACCGGGATGCCGATGGTCGCACCCGACCACCCGGCTACGGTAATCGAAGTAGAGTGCGACGGCGAGCCGATGATCGACCACGGAGCCGAGCGTCCGTTGTGGCCGCGGTATCAGGTAGGGATTAGCATTTAGTATCCTGTCTCTGAAGCTCGCTTCATAAATGCGTTGTCATCCTGAGCGAAGTTTGGCGCGCTTCTTGCGCCAAACTGAGTCGAAGGACCTGCGGTTGGGATGCTCAATCTCTGGATTGAACTTCGGTGACAACGCATTAGTGCGTTTTGTCGAATGGTCCGGTCGGGGTTCGTGCTTTCCCAGGTCTGAAAATCCAGACCTGGGGCACCCGGCGTTCGTGGTAAGCGAAGTGCGCGACGGCTGCTAACATCAAAGGTTGGCAGCTATGACGCTTACGACGGAACAAACCGCACAAAATATCAGGGTCCGAATCGCTCCCTCGCCCACCGGCGACCCGCACGTGGGCACTGCTTACATCGGACTCATCAACTTTCTTTACGCGCGCCAGCGTGGCGGCAAATTTGTTCTCCGCATTGAGGACACGGACCGCGCGCGCTTCGTTGCCACATCCGAGCAGATGATCTTCGACGCCCTGCGCTGGCTGGGCCTGGAGTGGGACGAAGGCCCCGATGTGGGTGGGCCGTTTGGCCCCTATCGCCAGTCGGAGCGCGCGGAGATTTATCGCGAGCACGCCGATATGCTCCTCGCAAACGGCACTGCCTATCGCTGCTTCTGCACGGCCGAGGAGCTCGAAGCTGTGCGCAAGCAGCAGATTGCGGCCAAGGTTCCGCCGCGCTATCCGGGGACGTGCCGGAATCTGGCCGAGAGCGAGATCGAGGGCAATCTCAGCGCGCAGAAGCCGTTTGTGATTCGTATGAAGGTTCCCACCGAGGGCTCGACGGCCTTTCGCGACGAGCTGCGCGGCGAGATTACCTTCAACCACAACAACGTGGACGACCAGGTGCTCATGAAGTCGGACGGCTTCCCCACCTATCACCTGGCCAACGTGGTCGACGACCACCTGATGCAGATCACAGACGTGATTCGCGCCGAGGAGTGGATCTCGTCCACGCCCAAGCACGTGCTGCTCTACCAGTTTTTTGGCTGGGCCGCGCCGCGCTTCTGGCACATGCCGCTGTTGAGGAATCAGGACAAGAGCAAAATCTCCAAACGCAAGAACCCGGTTTCGCTGGTCTACTATCGGCGGGCCGGTTTTCTCCCCCGCGCGGTGATTAACTTTCTGGGCCTCATGGGCGGCGGCATGCCCGCGGAGCTGAACAACGCGAGCGAGAAGTTCACGCTCGCCGAGATGATCGAGCACTTCAACATTCAAAACATCCGCCTGGGCGGCCCGGTCTTTGACCTCACCAAGCTGAAGTGGCTCAATGGCGAATATCTGCGCGCGATGACGCCGGAAGAGTTCTATGCGGCGCTGCGCACGACCGTTCTTTCCGACCAGTACCTGAGCGAGATCGCCGCGCTGGTGCAGACGCGCATCGAGACACTGAGCGAGTTCGGCAACCTGACGAACTTTTTCTTTGCAGACGACATTCTGCCCGCGCCGGAAGTCTTTCTGCCCAAGAAGCGCACCCTCGAAGAGACGCTGACATTCGCCGCCGAGCAGTTGGCGCTGCTCGAAGCGACGGACTGGAACGCCGCCGCGCTGGAGCCGGCGCTCAAGCAGTTTGGCGAAGCCAAGAGCTGGACGGTGAAGGAGAATTTCATGCTGCTGCGCGCCATCCTGACCGGCAGCCAGATGAGCCCCCCGCTGCTCGAGAGCATGATCATCTTCGGCAAGGCGCGCACTCTGGACCGGCTGCGCCGCTTCATTGATGCGCAAAAGAAGCTGGCCGCGCAGAAGAAGTAATTTCTTACAATCTCGCGGATGCGCGCTCAAAACGCCGCCTCATGATGCGGTAATGATCGCGTCGGCGATGCGCGCCGTCTCTAGTGCTGGACGGACGGCGTGCACGCGGACAATCGAAGCTCCGTTAAGGATTGCGGCGGTAAGCGCGGCCAGGCTGGCGGTCTCTCGCGCTGCGATTGGAGCGGGTTTGCCTCCGTAGAGCGGCGCGAGCGTGTGACCCAGGAAGGATTTGCGGCTCAGACCCGCCAGCAGCGGACGGCCCAGCGAGAGCAGCTCGCGCTGCCGCGCCAGCAGCGCGTAATTTTCGTCCAGTCTCTTGCCGAATCCGTAGCCGGGATCAAGAAGCACTGCGTGCGGCGGAATTCCGGCGGCTTGCGCGGCTGCGAGGCTTGCGGCCAGGCCATCCTGCACGGTCTTCAGCAACTCATCTGGCGGGAGCTGGGGCTGCGCGCGCCACTCTTCGGGCCGGCCGCGCGTATGCATCAGCACAACGCCGGCTCCACACTCCGCGCACACCTGCGCAAGCGCCGGGTCCCAGGTGAATCCGCTTACGTCGTTGATGATTTCCGCTCCGGCAGCGAGGGCTGCGCGCGCGGTTTCGGCCTTATAGGTGTCCACCGAAACGATCGCGTCTGGCCGCGTCTGCAGGATTCCTTCGAGAACCGGCAGTAAACGCGATTTTTCCTCCTCGGCGCTGACAGTTGGAGCATCGCCGCCGGCGCGCGAGCCGGGCCGCGTGCTTTCGGCGCCCAGATCGAGCAGGTCGGCGCCTTCTTCCAGCAACTGTATTGCGTGAGCAACGGCAGCTTCAGGGTCGAGAAAGAGACCGCCGTCGCTGAACGAGTCGGGCGTGATGTTCACCACGCCCATGATGAGCGTGCGCGCGCCCAGCTCGAGCGTCCGAGTGCGGAGTCGCCATGTGGCTGTGCTTCTCATAGGCTCACATGATCGATGGTACCCCGCCGCAGGCAGGGCTCCTGCTACACTCCGGGCATGCAAATCTTCAGGCGAATTCTGGCGATTGCACTGGCGGGCCTCCTGGTTGCCTCGGGCGGACTCTATGCGCAGACGCATCAAGCGCGGCCGGTGTTGCGCGGGGCCGCGGCGACGGGCACGCTTGCCCAGCGGATGGATGCGATTCTGGCCGAGCCGGCGCTGAGCCATGCGGAGTTCGGCATCAGCGTGACTACGCTGGACGGGCAATCGTTGTACGCGCTCAATGACGGCAAGCTGTTTACGCCGGCGTCGAATGCCAAGCTCACCACGACTGCGGCGGCCTTTGCCCTGCTGCCCGTGGACAACCTCACCTGGACCACGTATGTGGTGGGCGATGGCGATGTAGATAGCGGCGGAACGCTGCATGGCAACCTGATCCTGCTCGGCGTCGGCGATCCGACCATGAGCGCGCGGCATTATCCCTATGAGGAACCGGGCGCGGCTCCGGCCGAAGCCGCGGCTGCGGCAGCCAAGCCGGATCCCATGACCGCGCTGAATCTGCTCGCCGAGCAGGTGGAGCAGTCGGGCGTGCGCGCCGTCACCGGCAGCGTGGTCGGCGACGACAGTTTTTTCCTCGATGAGCCTTACGGGCAGGCGTGGAGCTGGGACGATCTGCAATGGGCTTACGGAGCACCCGTCTCGGCGCTTACCTTCAACGACAATTCGATCGGGCTGACGCTTTCACCCGACGCCTCTGTGCCGGGCGCGACGCTGGCCGCGTGGTCGCCGGACGTGGACTACTACACGCTGGACAACACCATGACGCCCGCGCCCACCGGCGAAGCCGCGCATCCCGGCCTGGAGCGCCGGCCTGGTGAAATGATGGTGCGCGCCTGGGGCACGGCTCCGGCTGCCGGACTCCACGTGGGGCTGGCCATCGTGGAGCCTGCGCAGTTCACCGCCGAGGCCTTTCAGCAGGCTCTCGCCGCGCGCGGAATCCTGGCCTCCACCACCGCCGAAGCGCGCCACAGGGACGCCAATGACACGGGCGACTTTGCAGCCGAGCGCGAGAAGCCGCTCAAGTTTGCGCCTGTCACGCTCACCACCGTGGCCGCGCCGCTCCAGGGCAACAGGGTGCTGGCTGCGCGCATCTCCGTTCCCGTGGCCGACGACATCAAGATGACCAACAAAACCAGCCAGAACCTGCACGCCGAGCTGCTGCTGCGCCTGCTCGGCAAGCTGGAGGGTTCAGACGGCAGCTTTGCTGAGGGGGCACGCGTGGTGCGGCAATTCCTGACCGGCGCGGGCCTGGAGGATGGGGACTTTTATCTTGTGGACGGCTCGGGCGTGAGCCTGGACGACCGGATTGCACCGCGTGCATTCACGAAGCTGCTGGACTACGCGGCGAAGCAGCCCTGGGGCCAGGAGTGGCGCGACACGCTTCCGGTTGCCGGCGTGGACGGCACGCTCGAAGCGCGCTTCACCAACTCGCCGCTCAAGGGCAAGATGTGGGCCAAGACCGGCACCCTCCAGGAGGTGAACACCCTCACCGGCTACCTGACGGCTGCGAGCGGAAAGACGGTGGCGTTTTCGATCCTGGTGAACGGCCGCAGGCCGGGCAGCGAGGCTGAGGCACAGGCCGTCGACCGCATTGCGGAGGCGATAGCAGCGGCGGAGTGAACTTGTATCATCGAAGCTGGTGCGCGCACTGACTTTTCTCGCATGGATTACTTCGCCGGTTTGCGCGGCGGGGCTGGCGGTCGGGCTTGCCGGGTGCAAGCCGCTGCCACCCTCCAAGCCGGCCTCAGAGTGGACCGCGCAGGAGGCGCGCGGCGCGGCGGTGTTTCACGAGCGCTGCGCCCGGTGCCACCATCCGACGACAACCCACGGGCTGAACGGACCGGGACTGCAGGCGATTACCAAGGTGAAGGCGATGCCCTCGGGCGCGCCGCCTACAGACGAGCGGTTGACGGCGTTGATTGTGCGCGGGAAAGGAATGATGCCGGCCACGCCGCTCGATGACCAACAGCTCCAGGATCTGCTGGCCTATCTGCACACGCTATGACCAAAGAAACAGAGACTACGGAAACAGAAGAGAGCGCGAAGAGCGCGGAAGGCGCGGCGGCCGGTGGGGCGGTGCCTGCAACCTTGCTGCTGCCGCTGCCGGGCCTGGCGGCCATCGCGCTTTATTTGCTGGTGCTGGCCGGCGTAATTGTCGTGGGGGTTGTTTCGGGCCGGCATTATCCGCCGGTGTTCCTGGTCTTTCCGGTGCTGTTCATCGCCTCGTGCGGCGGGCTGTTGATGCTCTTCCGCTGGGCGTGGTCGCTGGCGCTGGCGGCGGTTGTGCTGCTGTCCGGCTACAACCTCTGGATCTTCGCGCGCGATCATCAGCCGGCCGGCCTGGTGCAGGGATTGCTGAACCTGATCTTCTTCCTTTACCTGGTCCGGCCCGAGGTGCGGGAGCGCCTGCGCTAGTGCCCTGTCCCTAAAGATCGCATCATAAATACGCTGTCATCCTGAGCGAAGTTTGACGCGTTTTCTGCGCCAAACTGAGTCGAAGGACCTGCTTTTCGGGATGCTCAATTTATGCTCTGAACTTCGCGGACACCACACGAGTTGGCAGAGCCACGCCCCTTTAAATGCGGGTACGTGCCGGCCTGGACCAGAAGTGTGCCGGCTTCTCTTCCTCTTCGGTTTCGGTAACTTCGTTGTGATAGGCAGGCGTATCCGGTCCGGGGGTGATTCGGTACCGCTCGACTACACGTTCGTGGGTTCGTTCCGTGAAGGTAAAGAGGCTCACGAATGCGGCGAAAAAAGCCCATACGAGAAGAAGAGCTCCGAGCGCTGTGCAGGCCACTCCACCAAGTACGGCCGGACCGGTGGTCGTAAGGTCGAGGTGGAGGACGGAACCGGCAAACGGATATGTCAGGTTGAATCCTGTGGTTCCGTGGCAGTAGCCGAGGATGAGGGTCAGGCCTGACCCCAGAAAAACGACTGCACCTATCAGTGGACGATCAGCTCGCATCACGATCTCCTTTCCTCTCTTCTCTGCTGCACGGACGCAAAGCCAGCTCGATGGCAACTCCGGCCCAACGCAGCTAAGAGCAGAGATGCAGGGTCCTAAAAAAAGGTTTGGGGCGGACCGGACTCGGTTGTCGATACAATGAAAGCGTGATGGAACTGGTGCAGATTGAGCCGGCGCGGCGCATGCCCGCTCCCAAGCCGGAGTGGCTGAAGACCCGCGCGCCGATGGGCGAGAACTATCACGCGCTCAAGACGCTGGCCCGGTCGCTGAACCTGCATACGGTGTGCGAGAGCGCGCACTGCCCCAACATCGGCGAGTGCTGGCAGCACAAAACCGCCACATTCATGATGCTGGGCAACCTGTGCACGCGCCGCTGCGGATTCTGCGCCGTGCCCAAAGGCCGTCCCGAGCCGATCGATTTCGACGAGCCGCGGCGGGTCGCGGAGGCAGTGGCCAAGTTAGGGCTGCTCCACGCAGTGGTCACCAGCGTGAACCGCGACGACGATCTGGTGGGCGGCGCGCGGGTGTTTGCCATGGTCATCGGCGAGATTCGCCGGCAGGCGCCCGGATGCCGCGTTGAGGTGCTGATACCGGACTTCCAGGGCAACCGGGAGGCAATCCGGACTGTAGTGGAGGCCCGGCCCGAGGTGCTGAATCACAATACCGAGACCGTGCCGCGGCTCTATCGCGTGGTGCGCTCCGGCGCTCGCTATGAGCGCTCTCTTGAGCTGCTCCGCTACGCCAAAACGCTCAGTCCAAAACTAATAAAAAAATCCGGCGTGATGGTGGGACTGGGCGAAGAGACGCGCGAGCTGCTCGAGGTCTTCCGCGATCTGGCCGGAGCCGGCTGCGACATCCTCACCATCGGCCAGTATCTGCGCCCCTCGCGCGACCACCTGCCCATGGCGCGGCTTTACACGCCGCGCGAGTTCGCGGAGCTGAAGACCGAGGCGCTCAAGATGGGCTTCCGCCATGTGGAGTCGGGGCCGCTGGTGCGGTCGAGTTATCACGCGCATGAGCAGGCGGCGGCCACCGGGATGGCGATGGTGTCCTGATTCGGAGTCGTGTTGAAAGGGCACGGCTTTAGCCGGGCCGCCACGGAGCAGGAAAATCGCGGGCTTTAGCCCCTGAGGGAATGCCGGCAATGGGATTTAGGACACCACCGGGATGGCGATGCCGTAGGGCCGCGAAGTGCCGGGTTGTAGAATAGCCCTTGGCATTTTGGTTTAGCGAGGACTTGAACCGATGGCACCTTCGAATATGGGCAGCGTTCCCGCGCTCAAGGACCTTTACAACGATTTGAAGCGGCGCATGGATCAGTCCGTGACCGATTTCCAGGCCAACCTGGCCTCCACGCGCACCGGCCGCGCCAGCGTGCACATGCTGGACCAGGTAAAGGTGGACTACTACGGCACGCACACGCCCATCAACCAGTTGGCGCAGGTGTCTGCGCCGGAGCCGCAGACCATCCTGATCGCGCCCTGGGACCCGACGGTGCTCAAGGAAGTGGAAAAGGCGATTCAGGCTGCCGATCTGGGCTTCAATCCCATTTCGGACGGCAAGGTGATCCGCGTGCCGGTGCCCCCCATGACCGAGGAGCGGCGCCGCGACGTGTGCAAGCACGTCAACAAGGTGCTCGAAGAGCACCGCACAGCGGTGAGAAATGTGCGCCGCGACGGCAACGACGCTCTGAAGAAGTTCGCCAAGGACAAGAAGATCAGCGAAGACGAAGAAAAGCGCGCGCTCGAAGAAGTGCAGAAGATGACCGACGAAGAGATTCGCCGCATGGAAGAGCTTTCGCGGAAAAAGGAAGCGGAAGTGATGCAGGTGTGAGCGGGGGTTCTGTTCTCTGAGCTTCCACCCATGCGGGTGCCCCACCTTCGGCGCGTCTTAGTCTTTGCGCCTAAGGTGGGATAAAAATATCTACAGTTTTGTATCGCTTTCGTTCGCTTCTGCTCCCGGCTTCCTGTCTACCAGCACGAAATAGAGCAGTACGAGCACAGCGCACTCCAGCAGAGCTATTTCTTCGGCCGCTTGTAGAACGGCAGCGGAACCTGTTTGGCGCGGACGCGGTTGCCGCGCACATCCACCAAAACATCGCTGCCGGATTCGGCGATTGCAGTTGGCGCCAGCGCCATGGCGATATTCGTCTTCAGGAACGGCGCGGGCGAGCCGGATGTAATCCTGCCAATCTCTTCTCCAGAGAGTGAGAGTACGGAGTACCCATCCCGCCCGATGCCGCGTTCGGCCATCTCCAGGCCGATGAGCTTGCGCTTGGGCCCGCCAGATTCCTGCACGGCAACTAAAGCATCGCGTCCAATAAAAGAACCTTTGTCGAGTTTGAGCCAGCGGGTCAGGCCCGCTTCGAATACATTGATGTCCTCGGAGATCTCGTGTTCGTAGAGGCTCATGCCGGCTTCGAGACGCAGGGTGTTGCGCGCGCCCAGGCCGCAGGGGCGGATGCCGAACTCCTCACCTGCTTCAAGCAGCGCGTTCCACATCTTTACAGTGGTCGGTTCGTCTGACGCGATGTAGACCTCGAAGCCGTCCTCGCCGGAGTAGCCTGTCCGCGCGATGAGCACGTTGGGAATGCCCGCCACTGTGCCCCAGGTAAACCAGTAGTTCTTGATTGCAGCCAGGTCGACTTTGGTGAGCTTGGCAAGCGTCTCCAGCGAGCGCGGTCCCTGCAACGCAAGCTGCGAGTAGTAGCTGGAGTAGTCGCTGATGTGAATAGAGGGAAAACGGCCGGCCTGCTGGCGAATCCAGGCGAAGTCCTTTTCGGTGGTGCCGGCGTTGACGACGAGCAGGTAATCGTTGGGGCTGAGGCGATGGACGAGGATGTCGTCAACAAATGTGCCCGCTGGCGTGAGCAGCGCGGAGTAGTGCGCCTGGCCATCCTGCAGGCGCGCGGCATCGTTCATGGTGATGTGCTGCACGGCGGCCAGCGCGCCGGAGCCGCGGAACTGGATTTCGCCCATGTGCGAGACGTCAAAGAGGCCCACGCCGGTGCGGACGGCCATGTGCTCGGCGATGAGCCCGCCGCCAGGGCAGGGGTACTCGACGGGCATGTCCCAGCCGCCGAAGTCGACCATTTTGGCTTTGAGCGCGCGGTGCGTGGCGTTGAGTGCGGTTTTCTTGAGCGGCGCGGGCGAAACAGATGTAGCCATGGAACTCCTCTTGGGAGGTGAAATACCTTAGAGCCTGTACTCACCATAGGTATCGACCGGGCGCCGGGTCAATTGCGGGCGTTCGCGCCTCTGCGGAATTAGGCGCCACCGCAGAATTAGGATTGATAGGATCGGCTGAGCGAAGCATCAGGGCCGTGGAGGCTGCGTAGATGAACCACATTCGTGGAGTGTTGATGCTGGTGGCCGCGGCCGTCGCGTTCTGGAAGGGCTGGCGAATTCACTCGAATGGCCATTCAGCGCTATGGGCCTGCGGACTGGGAGTGCTGGCGATGGCGCTTGCGGCGTGGCATTTTACGCGCAGGCCGGCGCGGCTTAGGATGTGAGCTGAAATTTCGCGCAAGCGCCGGGGAGCAAGTTGAAGTAAGGAGCGATTCGAAGGATCATGCCAACCCTTTACAACCAGATTCAGGGCCGCAATACGGACCGGCTGGCGGCGCTGAGCGACGGCATCTTTGCCGTGGCCATGACGCTGCTGGTGCTCGACCTGCACCTGCCCACGGCGGCGCAGGCGCACTCGGAGCGCGAGCTCGCCGCGGCGCTCTGCGCTCTGGGGCCGCAATGGCTCACCTACGGCATGAGCTTTCTTACCCTCGGCATCTTCTGGGCCGGGCAGCAGACGCAGTTGAACCACATCGACGAAGGCACGCGCGACCTGACCTGGATTCATCTGGGATTTCTCTTCGCCGTCACCGCACTGCCGCTCTCCACGCGGCTGCTGGCCGAGTTCATCACCTACCGCGCCGCGCTGGGCATCTACTGGCTGAATATCTTCGTTCTCGGCGCAATGCTTTACTGGAGCTGGGCGCACGCCACCCGCCACCAACTGATCAATCCCGACACGCCGGATGAGGTGCGCGGCAGCATCTGCCGCAGGATCGTGATTGCGCAGAGCCTGTATGCGGCGGGCGCGGCCCTGTGCTTCATCAATACCTGGGTGAGCATTGCGGCGATTGTGCTGGTGCAGTTGAACTATGCGATTGCGCCGCGGGCGTGGTGGAAGGGGCGAGATTAAGCGCTACAGCATTTTCGATCCAGCTCTTTACCGAAGCCACGCGGCAAAGTGGCATTTTCCTCAAGAAAATGCCACCTTCGATGCCGTCGAAATGTCAACATGTGGATCGAAAATGCTCTAGTCTTCGGATCCCCGAGCAACTTGGCCGCCGCATCCGGGTTTGCTCCTGTGCGGCCGGGCACGATTCCCTGCCGACGGAGGAAAGACGATGTTGACGGCAGGGATGAATGCCTTGGCAATGGTTCGGTTTGGCGGGTTTCGATTCGGCCACGGCGGCGGAGACGGCATTGGGCTGCTGCTGATGGGGGTGGTGGTCTTTGGCGTGTTGATCTGGGCGTTGTCGCATTCGCACTCGGGTCGGAACGAATCGGCCAAGGGCTAATAACAGACTCTAATTGCGGCTGCGTGCCTCCCGTCCGCTCACCTGTGCCGCGCCCGCCAGAAGGAAGTGACGCCGAGGTAGAGGAAGACCGCGACCACGAACACCGAGACCAGGAAGGTGCGGTGGTCGGGCCCGTGAGCCCAGCTCAGCCGCGTTCGCCATACCGCGGGCCCAAACACGAGCACCGGAAGCAGGAAGAAGACTCCGGTAACCTCCAGCCACAGGATGCCGCCCACGCGCCGGAAGGGACGCAGGAATCCGCCCACCCCCTCAGTCACGCTGGGGCGGGCGCGGGTTGGGGCTTCGCCGGCCGCCCGCAAGCCGGCGCCAACCGGTGCCGCGGCGCCTGCAAC
>JBAUCP010000674.1:0-2689 GCA_049677625.1 Occallatibacter sp.
CTG
The DNA here is from genome assembly GCA_049677625.1 of Occallatibacter sp. Classification (GTDB taxonomy): domain Bacteria; phylum Acidobacteriota; class Terriglobia; order Terriglobales; family Acidobacteriaceae; genus Telmatobacter. Next base: position 4 of record JBAUCP010000674.1, read on the forward strand.
TTTCTGTTTATCGGAGTCCTCGAAGACTCAGGCTACCTGGCCCGCGCAGCGCTCATCGCCGACCGCGCCATGCGCTCCATCGGCCTCAACGGCAAGGCATTCATCCCGCTGCTCTCGGCTTACGCCTGCGCGGTGCCCGCCATCATGGCCACTCGCACCATTGAGAACCGGCGCGACCGGCTAGCCACCATCCTGGTCACGCCGTTCATGACCTGCTCGGCGCGCCTGCCCGTTTATCTGCTGCTGATTGCCGCCTTCATTCCCAATACCTATTTCCTGCACGGATTTCTCGGCCTGCGCACCATCGTCATGCTGAGCCTTTACGTGGCCGGCTTCGTAGCCGCATTCGCCACCGCGCGCCTGCTCAAGAGTTCCGTGCTCAAGTCCAGCGAGACGCCGTTCATCCTGGAGCTGCCGCAGTACCGCATGCCCACGCTGCGCTCGCTGGCACTGCGCCTGGTTGACCGCGCGCGCATCTTCCTGCGCCAGGCGGGAACGGTCATCCTGCTCGTGACGCTGGCGCTCTGGGCGCTGGCGCATCTGCCGGTGATGCACACTGCCACCGGCACCCTGGCTGCGCCCGAGCTGGCCCAGAGCCTGATCGGCCGGCTCGGCCACTTCATTGAGCCGGTCATTGCGCCGCTCGGCTTCAACTGGAAGATCGGCATTGGCCTGCTTTCGAGCGTTCTGGCGCGTGAAGTGATGGTCAGCACCATGGGCACGCTCTACGGCGCCGACCCCAGCACCCAGGCGCTCAGCCTGCAGACCGCGCTCCACCACGACATGACACTCGGCGGCGCGCTGGCGCTCATGATCTTCTTCGCCTTCGCCATGCAGTGCACCTCCACCATCGCCGTAGTGCGGCGCGAAACAAATGGCTGGAAGTGGCCGGCCGTGCAATTCGCCTACATGCTGGCCATGGCCTACGGCGCAGCTTTTGTGGTGAACCACCTCACGATGGCGCTTCTCGGCTAAGCCTCCTCTCGACAAGCCAACGATCCGCTTCAGCACCTCATCATTACGAATCGTGGCCGAGCTTGCGTAGCCCTGCGCCTGAATGGCGAACCGCCCGATTGTCATTTCTTTGTCGCTGCATGGCATTTCTGCTCCCGACACTTGAGATAATCTCCTTCACGCGGCCTGCGTGCACGCCAGCGTAAAGCTGGGAGGGTCGATTCGATCCCGGCTTGTAGGATCACCAGGGCGCGTATCTATCGTCTCAAAAGCAGCGCAGCGGAAGGAACACCATGACCACCGCTTACATCAATCGGATCGCGACGGCCGTACCTCCGCACGATGTGCATCGCGCCTTCATCGATTTCGCTGAGACGCTGCTCCCCGAGGGCACAGAGCGCAATCTCTTCCGCCGCATGGTACGCCTGTCGGCCATTGAGCACCGTTACTCCTTTCTGCAGCCCATTTCCACGGAGGCCGGCTCGTGGAACGACGCCGCGGGGCTCTACGTGCCGGGCGATTTTCCACCCACGGCCCGCCGCATGGAAGCCTTCGAGAGATTCGCTCCGCAACTGGCGCGATGCGCGCTCAATAAGCTGGCCGTTACTGAAGAAGAGCGCCGCGGCATCACGCACGTAATCGTCACCTCATGCACCGGCCTCTATGCGCCGGGCCTGGACTTCGATATCGTCGACCACCTCGGCCTCAGCCGTTCCGTGGAGCGCACCATGATCGGCTTCATGGGCTGTTATGCGGCCATCAATGCGCTCAAGTCCGCTCATCACATTGTCCGCTCCGAGCCAGCCGCCAAAGTCCTCATCCTCAATCTCGAGCTCTGCACGCTCCACTTTCAGGAGACGGCCAATCTGGAGCAGATTCTCTCCTTCCTCCTGTTTGCCGACGGATGCGCCGCATCGCTTGTGAGCGCGCAGCCGCACGGCCTGGCGGTGGATAGTTTTCTTGCGGTTCAAATTCCCCAGACGAGCCATCTCATCACCTGGCGCATTCGCGAGCTTGGATTCGATATGCAGCTCTCCGGCCAGGTTCCCGCCGAGATTCGCCGCGCGCTTGGCGAGTTGGGCGCCGGCATAACCCGCGGAGACGATCCAAATTCTATCCCTCTCTGGGCCGTGCATCCCGGCGGACGCACCATCCTCGACGCCGTTGAAAAAAGCATGAACCTGTCGGCGGACGCGCTCGTTCACTCGCGCTGCGTCCTCGCACACTACGGCAACATGTCCTCAGCAACGGTCATGTTTGTCCTTGAGCGGGTGATGCAGCACGCGCAGTCCGGGCAGCGCGGCTGCGCCATGTCGTTCGGGCCGGGCGTTACAGCGGAGACCATGCTCTTCCATGCCGCATAGCCCGCTCGATTTTCGTCGGCGCGCGCAGCTTACCGAGCTTATGGACGAGCCATGCAGCCGCGACGAACTGCGCGCCTGCCTGCGCGACATCGGCAAAGTAAATCGCTGGATGATGGGTTACCGCCCGCTGTTTGCATGGCTCGATTCCATGCTGCCCGCAATGCAAGGCCACGTGCGCATCCTTGACGTTGGATGCGGCGACGGCTATGGAGTGCGGCGCATCGCGCAATGGGCCGAGGAGCGAGGCGTAGACGTGGAGCTGATCGGCCTCGACATCAACCCGGATTCCATAGCGATTGCCGCAGAGTCAGGCCCTCACGCGGCCAATATCGAATGGATAGCCGCCGACATCTTTGCCTATGCTCTGC
>JBAUCP010000675.1:0-2751 GCA_049677625.1 Occallatibacter sp.
GCTCAAGGGATTTCCCGGTCAGGACGTACTGGCGTCGGTAACCGACAGCACCACCCTGCTCAGCTACACGCGCCTCCACGATCTGACAATTTATGTGGACCAGAGCGTGGATGTGTCCTGTACGCCGGCCGAGGGGCGCGCGGCGGCGGGCAGTTGCGCGGTGAGCCGGCCGATGGAGACGAACTCGATCTTTTCCTCCGGAGGCAATGGTCTGGTGGGCACGAATGGGACGGGCGCTGCGTGGGATGTGGGCAACTGCGCGATTGCGATGCCCGCCTCGACCGGTGCGGGCGGCAACGGGCTGCGCGTGGCGGAGATGGAAAACGTGGAGATTGCAGCCACCGGAACAGACCCGATGGCGGCGCAGTATCCGGGCGCGCACTCCACGCACACTTGCGGCCTTTACCTGGCGCAATGGCCGCAGTGGAGCGAGTTCCGCAACATCGACATTCGCGGGCTCAATACCGGCGTGGCCATTCCGGCGCTGCCCGGGACGACGCCTGCCGGGCTGACCGCGGACTCGAACCGGTGGCAGAACGTGACCATCCAGGCTGCGCACGCGTTTACCGCGGCGGCGGGATCGAACAACGTGCTGGACAACGTGGTGGCAATGGCGGGGAACTCCGCCGCGACCGGCGAGCCGCCGACGGGGCTGGTGCTCGATCTCTCCGGGACCGAGCAGGGATGGACAGCGCGCAATGCAGTTGTAGAACCGATGTGGAATGCCGTGCTGCCGGTCCTTACTGTGACCACCTCAGGCGGAGCGGTGACCGCCCTGACGCTGGGAACCGAGCATGGGCTGGGGCTCGATCCCTACGGAACGACCGTGCCGGTGGTCTTCAGCGGAAGTTGCACCGCAGCTGCAACGGCGAGCGTGAACAGCGGCGGTGCTGTAACCGGTGTGACGGTGACCTCGGGCGGCGTGGGCTGCTCGTCGACAACCACGGCCAGTCTGAATGCGGCCGGCACCTGGGACACGGCCGCGCCGGTGAACCTGATCGGTGGGCAGAACATGGCCTTCTTCGCCGGGAATCTGCTCAACGGCAACGGCGGCTACACGGTGTGGAACGCGACCGGCTCGGCCAGCTACGGAACGCAACTGGATGGCGGCGGCGGCAACCTGCCCGGCGGCGGCGCTTACGCGGCGCTGGTGGGCGCGAGCCATGCGGGGCCGGCCTATCAGACGGACCAGTTTCCCGGCGCGGACATTGGAGCAAAGATTCAGGCGTGCGTGAACGCGGTCAACGCGAGCTACGGCGGAACGTGCGACGCGCGCAACTTTACCGGAAGCCTGTCGATGGGCTCGAACCTGACGATATCGACAGCCAACACGACGGTGCTGCTGCCGTGCGCGACCATTGCCACGGCGAACCAGGTGATCGTAACCGCGGGAACGCGCAACGTGGCGCTCAGGGGGTGTGCGCTGCGCGGCGGGAGCGCGGCCAGCGGGAGCCTGGGCGGCACCGTCTTCGAATACTCAGGCACGGGCGCGATGATCCAGGTGGGCGATCCAACCTATGCGGCCGATACGCCGGGATTCCATCTGGACAACGTGGCAATCAATTTGACCTCGTCGACGAGCGCCAGCGCACAGGGACTCATCGCCTATCGCACCCAGGAGCTCGATCTTGAAAGCCTGTATCTGCTAGGCAACCAGAACCAGACCGGCATGACGCTCGACGGAACGGGAAACTATACGGGCGGGACGTTCCTCGACAACCAGATCGACGGTTTCGGGACGGCCATCAATGCAATCGGACATCAGGTTGCGAATCCTGCAACTACAGACTGGATGAATGCCAGCACGTTTGTGCGGCTGCATATCGACTGCCCGACCAGCAGCGGCAGCCCGATCAGCGGGACTTACGGAATCAACCTGCAGCAGGGCGATGGAAACACCTTCACCGGCGGCGACGTAGAGAACTGCGCCACTGCGCTCCATCTGGGCGCGAACGCGCAGAACAATACCATCGTGGGCCTGAGGAATGAGAACTCCACCAACCAGGTAGTTGCGGACACCGGCAGCTCCTACAACAACTGGATGACCGGCGGCACCATGTTTACCGGAAAGCTGACCGATAACGGAACGCGCAACAGCTTTCTGGACACATTTCACCGCAGCTTCAACAGCCTCAACGGCGACTGGTACGGAAGCCAGCAGGATGCGACCGTGACCAATCACTACCGGCTCGGCATCGGCACGGGAAACGAGCGCGGATTGCTGGATGAGTACCAGACCGACTACGGCTACCGCTGGACGACGGGCCTGAGCGATGCGACCGGCGGCGAACAGTTCTACCAGATCCTGGACCAGTTGAACAATGTGTACCGGGTGTCGATCGGGCAGTACAACAACGGCTCGTCGAGCACCAACAACCAGACGGTGATCAACGCGGCGGGCACCGGCGCGGTGGTGCTGAACGGCTCGAACAACGCGGGCACGGGCGGTGTGGTCGTCGGATCGGGCGGTTCGAGCGAGTCGACCGTGGCGACCATCTCGAACGCCGGCAATGCGCAGTTCAACGGCACGCTGCAGGTGGGCGGCACGGCGCAGAGCACCGGCACCATGACAGTGCGCAACAACGCCGACGCCGAGGTGGACTACTATCTATGGCCCGGCTTGACCGCCAGCCAGAAGGGATCGTTCACCTACAAAGACTGGAACGGCAACAGCCAGTGGTACATGCTCAAGGACGCGAGCAACAACTGGGCGCTCAACTCGGCGGTGGGGGGCCTGGACAGCTTCAAGGC
>JBAUCP010000676.1:0-1598 GCA_049677625.1 Occallatibacter sp.
TGGATGGCGATACACAAAAGGATCTCGTTCTCACCGAGGCCAGGGCGATGGTCATACGCGAGTATTTGGTCGAGAACTTTGGATTTGACGACAGCCAGCTCAAGACGCTGGGGATGGGCAAGCAGACGGGCGCGAGCCTGGAGGCAGATTGGGGTTCGGTCCAGATTCTCATCTTCCCGGCAGGAACCGTGATGCCGCCTGACAAACCTGCACTGGCGGACAGTTCATCCACAATCGAAGCCGAGCGGCCGGTCCAGGCAACTGCCGCGGCGGCCCAAAAACCATAACGCATGGCGCGATGATGCCAGCACTCCGGCTGCCAGGGAAAAGCCCTGAAACCGTAATTGATTCGCCGCATCTTATTTCTGCATAGGTCTTGGCGGCCTGGGTGGAAGCATTTTACCTCACAACAAGACAACGAATTCCATGACGCCGCCTGGGCTCCGCCGTATCGAATCAGTTGCGCATGAAGGTATCCTTGTGCTGTGGGCAATTGTAGAGTCCCGCGATCGCATCGAATATTGATTAAGGAGGAGTTCATGGAATTGGGCATGGTCGGATTGGGCAGGATGGGAACCAACATGGTGCGGCGCCTGATGCGGGCCGGACACCAGTGCGTTGTGTACGATCTCCATGCGGATGCCGTCCAGGCGCTCGTCAAGGAGGGTGCGGTTGGGACAACTTCCCTTGAAGAGTTTGCCAGGAAGTTGAAAACGCCTCGCACCGTCTGGATGATGGTGCCGGCTGGCGTCGTCGATCCGACACTGAAGGCCCTGATTCCGTCGCTCGAAACGGACGATGTGGTCATCGATGGCGGCAACTCCTACTACAAGGACGACATTCGCCGGGCTGCCGAACTGAAATCCGAAGGCATCCACTATGTGGATGCGGGGACCAGCGGCGGAGTGTGGGGAGCCGAACGAGGCTATTGTCTGATGATCGGCGGCGAAAAGGATGTCGTCCAGCGCATCGACCCGATTTTTTCCGCTCTTGCCCCCAGCATCGATTCAGCGCCACGCACGCCCGGCCGGGAGAAGGTGGGCGGCACCGCCGAGCACGGCTATCTGCATTGCGGGCCCAGCGGCGCGGGCCACTTTGTGAAGATGGTGCACAACGGAATCGAGTACGGCATCATGGCCGCCTACGCGGAGGGGTTGAACATTCTCCACCATGCTAACGTTGGCAAGCAGCAGCAAACCGTGGATGCCGAAACTACGCCTCTGCGCAACCCTGAGGAGTACCAATACGACCTGAATCTTACCGATATCGCCGAGGTCTGGCGGCGTGGCAGTGTCATCTCGTCATGGCTGCTGGATCTGGCTGCGATCTCTCTGCTCGACAGCCCGGATATGTCAAAATTCGCCGGGCGCGTGTCGGACTCGGGAGAGGGGCGCTGGACGATTACCGCCGCTATCGACGAATCGGTTCCGGCTCCCGTCCTCAGTGCTGCATTGTATGCGCGCTTCAGTTCGCGCGGTGAAGACACTTTCGCCGACAAGCTGTTATCCGCATTGCGATTCCAGTTCGGGGGCCATGAGGAAAAAGACGCCCAGAAAGAAGGCGCATGATGGCCGCTTCCCAGTCGGATGCTTTGGTGG
>JBAUCP010000677.1:0-6122 GCA_049677625.1 Occallatibacter sp.
CGGTTGGGCCTACCGGCATTACCAATGCAACTCAGCTTACCTCTACCTCTTATAGTCTTTCGTGGCTACAGTACGACAATGGCTCGCTCTACCTCTCCAGCGGCCAAGTGCTGAATGCGGCTACAGGGGCGTTGAACGGTACCTTCTACACTGCTGCCAACACGCAGGCCAATGGTCCCGTTGTTTCAGACTCCACTCTCGGCAAGGCCTTCATGGCCGTATCGAGCTTCAGCAACTCGGCTGCTGTGTACATATACGACGAAACATCGTTCAATCTTCTCGGCAGCATTCCGGTCAACGACCTCGGCACTGCGGGCTATCCGACCAGCTTCCGCAAGATCGTGCGTTGGGGCCAGAACGGTATCGCGGTCGCGGCGGTTCCCAGCTCCTTTACCACCAACAATCAGATCTATATCTTCCAATCGCCGCTGGTGAAGGATGTCTCGTCTACGCCCGCCGATCTCTCGGTCTCGCTCACCGCGCCGGCCACGGCCACGACCGGAAGCACGATCAGTTACGTGACGAAGGTGGCGAATGCCGGCCCGAATGCCGCTGTGGGCGCTACGCTCTCGGTGAGCCTCGATCCCTCGCTCATCATGAACAGCGTCACAGCGAGCCAAGGCTCATGCACAACCGCTGCCGCGTTCACCTGCGATCTTGGCGGTCTCGCCAGCGGAGCCAGCGTCACTGTCACGGTAAATGCCACTCCCACGAACTCGGGGACACTCGCCGCAGCGGCTTCTGTTTCCTCCTCGAGCTTTGACCCCACGGTTTCCAACAACCAGGCGACCGCCAGCACTGCTGTCACCGGCAGTTCCTACAGTGCCGTGCCTTCGGTCTCTTCCATCTCTCCTAACCTGGCCCAGGCCGGTTCAGCGGCGTTTACTCTGACGGTGAATGGAACAGGGTTCAACGCCGGCTCCACAGTCAACCTTGGGAGCACTGCGTTGGCGACGACCTATGTCAGCTCTACCCAACTCAGCGCGTCTGTCACGGCCGCCGGGATCGCGAACTACGGCTGGGCCCCGGTGACCGTCTCCAATCCTTCGCCCGGCGGCGGCGTGTCTTCGGTAGTTCCAATCACCATCTACGACCTGGTCAATGTCCCAGCCAACTCTATCCTCTTCGATCCGTACGGACAGTCGCTCTATGCGACGACTCCCAGCAATGCCACGGGCATCGCCGGCAACTCGGTAGTGGCCATCAATCCGTTTACCGGCGCGGTGGGAGCTCCGGTCGCCGTCGGCAGTCAACCCACGGTGATGGCAGAAACCACAGACGGCGATTATCTTTACATCGGATTGAGCGGGGCAGACAGTTTAGCGCAGTTCGATCTGCTCACACAGAGTGTCACGGCGACCGTTCCTCTCGAGTATGACTCGGCAAATACCCCTGCGCTTTCGCTGGCCGCCGTGCCCGGCACCGATACTACCCTCGCGATCGGCATCTCGAACGGATGGGACAACTTCGGCATCTTTGACGTGACCGGCAATACGGGCAGCTTCCGCACAAATGTGTCGGGAATCTACGAAGGTGACAATCCGGTCTTCGCCAGCCCGACAGAGCTGTACGCCTACGACGACCAGACGTCGGGCGCGGAGTTCTACCGTTACAGCATCAATGCGAACGGCCTGACCGAGATCGACGGCACCACCCTCGACGGGCTGGGCGGTTATGGCGGGGGCTTCCAGTTGGCGAATGGCTTGGTCTACGGCGAGAGTGGAGGCATCGTCAATCCCAGCACGACGCCTCCATCGCAGGTTCAGACGCTTCCTCTCATCGACTTCTACGGCTCCGGCGATGTTGGGGAAAGTGTTGGCCTGGCCGCTGACCCTTCGCTGCAGAAAGATTTCCTTATGCTCGAAAATCTCGCCGGCACGTCGGCGTACGGGCTGGTTCGGTACGACCTCAACACTTACCTCCCGGAGGCCGTTCTCGAGATGCCTCAATCTGTCTCCAGCATTGACTCTACAATGACGATGCAGCGGTTTGGCCAGGATGGTCTCGCGTTACTGTCCAATGACAGCTTCGGTGTTACTACACCCGTTGTGCAGCTATTGCTCCTGCGGGGTCCATTCATTGCACCGCAGGAGCTCTCCACAAGCACTGCGGCTCAGTTAAGCTCCAGCTCGGCCTCCAGTATCGCGCATGGCAGCGGTAACACTACGCTAACTCTCACCGGTTCCAACTTCCTGCCCGGCGTTGCCGTGACGTGGAATGGCAGCTATCGTACGACCACGGTCGTGGATGCAACGCACGTGACGGTCGCCATTCCCGCAAGCGATCTGGCGAATACCGGAACCGGCTCACTGGTTGCGGCCAATCCCGGTGCGCCTGCTTCCAGCACGCTCACCGTGACCATCAACTGAGGCGCAGCGTAACGCGAGCATGAAAAAACCCCAGGCCTTGCGGCCTGGGGTTTTGTTTTGCTGTGGTGGCTACGCAGCTTCAGTTGCTGAACAGCAGAATCCCCGCCGCCTTCTCTTCCGTCTCGTCCGCGCTTACCGGGCGATAGAAGAGCTGGTTGGCGTCGAGATAGACCTCCAGGAACGCCGGCCGGTCGAAGATCTGGCCTGCAATCAGCGCTTCCGAAAGCGGGTCCTCCACGTAGCGCTGCAGCGCGCGGCGCAGCGGACGCGCCCCATAGCTGCGGTCGACCAGCGTCTTTTCGAGAATCCACTTCTTCGCATCCTCGGTCACCGAGATGGTGATCGCCTTCTGCGCCAGGTTGGCGTTCAACTGCTGCACCAGCAGCTCGACAATCTGGATCAGGTCGGCATCAGAGAGCGACTGGAAGAGAATCACCTCGTCAAGCCGGTTCAGGAACTCGGGGTTGAAGGTCTTCTTGACTTCCTGCTTGACCAGCTCCTCGACCTTTTCGCTGACCAGGTCCTCGCGCTCGCTCTGGAAGCCCAGGCCCTGCTTCTTCTGCAGGTGCCGCGCACCGATGTTCGAGGTCATGATGATGATGGTGTTCTTGAAGTCGACCGTGTTGCCGAGGCCGTCAGTCAACTGCCCATCCTCAAACACCTGCAGCAGGATGTTGAAGACATCGGGGTGCGCCTTCTCGATCTCGTCCAGCAGCACGACGGAGTAAGGCGAGCGCTTCACCCGCTCGGTCAACTGTCCGCCCTCCTCGTAGCCCACATATCCCGGAGGCGAACCGATCAGCTTCGAGACCGAGTGCTTCTCCATGAACTCCGACATATCGAAGCGGATCAGCGCCTTGTCCGAACCGAAGAGGAAGTTGGCCAGCGTCCGCGCCATTTCGGTTTTGCCTACACCTGTCGGTCCAAGGAAAAGAAAAGAACCAATCGGCCGGTGCGGTGACTTGAGGCCCGCACGCGAGCGCCGGATGGCACGCGCCAGCGCACTGATCGCCTTCTCCTGCGAGATCACGCGCTTGTGCAGCTCTTCTTCCACGCGTAGCAGCTTCTGCGTCTCTTCTTCCTTGATGCTGGTAACCGGAACGCCCGTCCAGCGCGAGACTACATCTTCGATATCCTCGCGCCCCACAATGCCGGCGGCCGAGTCATCCAGATGATACTTGTCGCGCAGCGCGCGCAGGTTCTCGCGCTCCTTGCGCTCCTCGTCGGAGTAGAAGCGGGCCTTCTCGAACTCGTGGTTGGCAATCGCCGAGTCCATCCGGTGCACAATGAACTTGATCCGCTTCTGCACCTCGGTGATCTCTTCGGGTAGCGAGGTCTGGCGCAGCTTCACCCGCGCGCCCGCTTCGTCGATCAGGTCGATCGCCTTGTCCGGCAGGAAACGATCCGGAATGTACCGATTCGAGTGCGAGACGGCAAACTCGACCGCGGCGTCGGTATAGCTGACCGCGTGAAACTTCTCATAGCGGTCCTTGATGCCGTGGATGATCTTGATGGCGTCGGCCTCGTTGGGCGGCGGCACCTTGACGGCCTGGAAGCGCCGCTCCAGCGACCGGTCCTTCTCGATCGACTTGCGGTACTCGCCCGGCGTCGTTGCGCCGATGCACTGAATTTCGCCGCGCGAGAGAGCCGGCTTCAGGATATTGGCCGCATCGAGCGATCCCTCCGCCGACCCCGCGCCGACCAGCGTGTGCAGCTCGTCGATAAAGACGATGGAGTTCTGATTCTCCATCAGCTCTTTCATGATCGTCTTCAAACGCTCTTCGAACTGGCCGCGGTACTTGGTTCCCGCCACGATCAGCGAGAGATCCAGCCCCAGAACCCGCTTGTCGGCCAGGAAGCTCGGCACCTCGCCGTCCGAGATGCGCTGCGCCAGGCCCTCCACAATCGCGGTCTTGCCCACGCCCGGCTCGCCGATCAGAACCGGGTTGTTTTTCGTGCGCCGGCACAGGATCTGGATCACGCGCTCCAGCTCGCCGTCGCGCCCCACCAGCGGATCGAGCTGCCCATCCATGGCCGCCTGCGTCAGGTCGCGGCTGAACTCGGCCAGCAAACTCGACTCGCGCTGCCGCTGCTGCGGAGGCGCCTTTTCCTGCGTCACGCGGGCCAGCTCGTCGCGAATCTGCGCCAGCTTCAGGCCGCGCTCCTGCAAAATCTCTGAGGCAAAGCATTTCTCCTCGCGCAGCAATCCCAGGAGCAGATGTTCGGTGCCTATATGCTTGTGTCCCAGCCGTTCGGCCTCTTCCGCCGCGTAGGCCAGCACCCGCTTGCACTCGTTCGAGAGCGGCAGATCCACGCTGGTCGATACCTTTTCGCGGATCGTGGTGTGCGCTTCAATTTGCTTCCGGATCGACTCCACCGAGGCGTGCGAACGCAGGAAGCGGTTGGTTAACGCCTTGTCCTCGCGCAACAGGCCCAGCAACAGGTGCTCGGTCTCGATGTAAGGCGAGCCGAACTGGCTGGCTTCATACCGCGCGAAGAAGATCACGCGACGTGCCTTCTCCGTATAGCGTTCGAACATGATGCTCTCCCTTGATAGAAGCTATCGGCTGCATTGGCCGTCCGGTTCAACCAGCACCCCAACAATAAAGACCTGTCGTTGGAGAAACCCGGCTTCCGGCCTCAACCTTGCGGGCGCGCGCCCCTTTTGTTCTTCGCCGTCGGCGGGCTGCATGGAAAGTGCCGGCCCAGCCCCCGAACGGCTCTTTTGGATGGTCCCGATGCGAATTTAGGCCCACTTTCGACCCGCTTGCGCCCCATCGTCCTCGGCCATCAAGCTGCCTTCGGACTCCCATCCCGCCTTTTCAGCCTGAAATCGGTTTCATCCCATCTCAAGCCCTTACACAATAAGACTCAAAAAACGGCCCAAACGGTGCTTTTCCGTCAGATAACTCCTGGCCGCGGGTCCGTTTCCGCTCCCATCGGCCTAAGCTGGCCATTTTCAAGCCGCAGCGCCCGCGTACATCGCCCTGCCAGCTCCAGATTATGCGTCACCAGAACCGACGTCAGCCCGTGGCTCCGGTGCAGCCGCTCAATCAGCTCAAAGACCCGCCCCGCCGTCACCCCGTCCAGGTCCCCCGTCGGCTCGTCGGCCAGCAGCAGCCTGGGGCTGTTCACCAGCGCCCGCGCCAGCGCAACCCGCTGCTGTTCGCCACCCGAAAGCTCTCCCGGCCGATGCGATCCGCGATCCTCCAGATCCACTTCTCTCAGCCAGTTCGCCGCCAAAGCCATCGCTTCCGCCTTCTGCATGCCGCGAGCCAGCAACGGCATGGCCACATTCTCCTGCGCCGTAAACTCCGGCAGCAGGTAATGGAACTGCCACACGTATCCGATCTTCCGGTTGCGAAAGGCCGCGGCCTCACGCGCCGATAGACTGGCCACATGGGTTGACGCGCAGTATACCGCCCCCGCGGAAGGAGCATCAAGAGCCCCTAAAATGTGTAAAAGTGTGCTCTTTCCCGCGCCCGACTGGCCCACAATCGCCACCATCTCTCCGGCCGCGACTTCGAGGTTCAGGTTGTCAAAAAGGGTGAGCGCCCCGCGGGCCGTCTGGTAGGTCTTGCGAAGACCGCTGACCTGGATAAGGGGAGAGCCGGTTTCCTGCGTCTCAACCACCCGCGACTCCGTCTCCCGCGCTGCGCGGGATGCCGAGGAGGCAGCCGCTGGAGAGGTTTCGGTCATCCTATTACATCAATTTTACATGGCCTGCCCAAATTTGACGCAATACCGCATAGG
>JBAUCP010000678.1:0-2946 GCA_049677625.1 Occallatibacter sp.
GAACTCGTCCTGAAGGTTTTCTTCAGTGTGACCAGTCGATCAGATGTAATCGTTGCTTGTGTCAAAGAGTTGTAAGCAGATTGTCATTCATTGCCGGTCAGCGGCCTGCTTCAAGCGCGCGTGGGTACTCCCGAGCCAGATCCCTTGGCTTTCTGTGCTGCTTTTGATCGCCCTGTCAGCATGACTTCGTCTGCAGTCGATTGCATCCTGTTAGCGGAGGGAATTTTGATGGCGCGGCCCAGGTTTACGTCTTCGTTCGCACCAGCTTGGTCACGCGGCCGGTTTGATTCCAGTCGGAAACATAAATATTGGCAGCGCGATCGATGTAGCATCCATGCGCCGCGCTGAAGGTTGTGGCTGCGATCTGGCTTGGATCGAGCTTGTAATTTGCCCACTGGGACTTTTGCGGATTGTCTCCGAGGAAGGCCACCGGCGTGTTGTCCTTGTCGAGAATCGTTACGCGGCCTTCGAGCTCTGAGATCACCGCGTAGTCGCCGTAGAAACTTATCTGGCACGGCCGCCGCAGATGCTGTGTAACCGTGCCCACAAATTTTCCATCGAAGTCGAAATGGCACAGCCGGCGATTTTCGCGGTCGCAGATCAGCAGGAGCGGCTGGTCGTAGCGCGTGTCTACCGTCATACCGTGGCTGCAGTTCAGCAATCCCTCCGTTGTGCCCTTGCCGGAGTAGCTTGCGCGGAATTCGCCCTTGCTGTCAAACCGGAATATGCGCGAGTCGCCATAGCCGTTGGCGATGAAGATGGAGCCATCCGGTGCAGGCACTGCCGCCGTGATCCGCCACTCGTTGGGCGCTTTGAAGCCGGCTTCGGCGGGCGCAGTGATCTTCTGCACAACCGTGCCGTCCGTCTTCATCTTCACGAAGAGCCAGTTTTCCTCCGGTGTTCCGTGCTGCACGGTTGTGTAAAAGTACTCCTCGCCATTCTCCTCGGCGTGCACCATCGAATGAATCTCGGGATACTCATTTGCGATGGTCTTGATGAACGCTCCGTCAGCTCCGTAGACCAGCACACCCGTCCGGCTCTGCGTGCTGACGTAAACCCGGCCTGCCTTGTCCGTCGCGATTCCTCCGTGAGTGCCGCCAAACGCTGTCCCCGCGGGCAGATGTCCCCACTCCGGAGCAATGCGGTACGTCCACTCGCCGTTTCCAGTCTGCATCGCCGATTCCGCCGTGTTGCAAGCATCGGCAGAGGCATGAGCCGGTGCCGGCGAGCCTGCAAGCGCGGTGAGCGCGACGGCTCCCGCAGCAGTAAAGAATTCACGCCGGTCTAACCCTTCGGCCACATCTCGATTTCCTGTCCGTTTCATTGCGCGCTCCTCGCGACGGGCTGCGTCGCATCCGCGGTGGTAACCGCGGGTTGTGCCGGTGTGTTGAAGAGATAAACGTGGTGCAGATTCTTCATTGCGGCGAGAGGGGCGGCCGCTGCCGAGGTCACCTTTGTCCCGCTCAGGTTCAGGTAAGTGAGTTGCGTAAGCGGAGCCAGCTTTCGAAGTCCGGCTCCCGTGACGGCGGTGCCTTCAAGATGAAGGGCGCGAAGATGCGTGAACTTACTCAACGTATCGAAGCTTGCATCGGTCACCGCAGTGCGCCCAAGCTCAGCTTCCACAATATAGGGCGCGAACTTCTCGAATTGTGCAAGCTGCGCATCGCCAAAGCTGGCCGCAATGTCTACCGTGTTGAGAATCAGACCGTCAGAGGGCTTGCTCGACACCGGCACGAGCTTCGCCCCCTGGCCATCTTCCATCTGCCGAATCTCGGCCATCATCGCGCTGTAGTCGCCCACAGGCTGAAGCGGCGGGTCCTGCGGCCTTTCGCTGATCGAGATTCCTGCCAGCGTGGTCGCGGAAGGCGACGCATCCTGCTGGACCCACGCCCTGATCCACGCAATCTCTTCCGGCCGCAACGGCGGCCTGCCCTCGGCTGGCATGAACTGCTTATGGCTTGCCGGAAGCGTCACGCGTTCGAGCAAAAGGCTCTGCCCAGGCTTGCCTGCGATGATGACCGCCCCATCCTTGCCGCCCTTCATCAGCCATTCATAGGAATCGAGCCTCAGTCCGCCCCGTATCTTGCTCTCGCCATGGCAGCTCACACAGTTGGACTCGAAGATCGGGTCGATGTGCTTGGCATAAAACGAACCTGCGCCCGGCGTATCGGCTTCGACCGTTCCGATCATCATCCATCGCTTCAACGGCGCAGGCATGTATTCGGTCAGGTAGGTGCTGCCGTGAGTCAATGAGCCGCCTTCATGCGCGGTCCACACCAGCGCCAGCAGCACGACGCCCAGCATGAGCGGATACACGCGCGGCGTCTCACCCGAAAGCCACCCCGGCCGCGCCAGCGCGCAAACAAGCACGCCGATCGTGAGTCCAATGCCGCCCCACATGTGCCGCGCAACACCCGCGCCCGCGTCGCCGCTGCCGTAGGCCAGCAGATAGCCGAGCGTGAGCGCGCCCAGGCAGGCCGCGCACGCAAGACCCAGCACAAAGCCCGCGGCCTCGCGCAAGGCCGGACGAAATACTCCGGCAATCTCAAGCAGCGGCAACAGAACAAGGAAGCCGATAGGCAGATGCACCGCGAGCGGATGGAATCGGCCGAGAAACTGCTGCCAATCGGCGTGCGGCCTGCCATCCAACCTGAAGACAGACGGCAACAGAACCAGCGTCACACTTACGATGAGCGCCGCCATCCACGCCGCGCGCGTCAGGCGGTTCTTCGGAAGCAACCGGCCAGCAGACCAGGCCACACGTTGCGCCAGCGTCACGCCAGCAGTCCCTGCGCCACGCTTGCCGGCGTCGTTCCGGTCAGCTTCTGATCCAGGCCCTGGAACTTGTACGTCAGCTTGTTGTGGTCGATCCCCAGGCAGTGCAAAACGGTCGCGTTTAAGTCCCGCACCGGCACAGGGTCCTTCACCACGTTGTAACTGTACTCA
>JBAUCP010000679.1:0-4847 GCA_049677625.1 Occallatibacter sp.
GGTTAACGGTGCTGGATTCCAGGCTCGCTCTCAAGAATAGCCGTGATGCGCTCAGCGAAGCGCTGAGCGCCGAAGCGATCCAGCGCAACCTGGCGCGCCCTCTCTCCAAGTCGATGCCGCAGCTCGGGGTCCTGCGCAAGAATGTCGATCTTGGCGGCGAGGCCGTCTACATCCAGTACGCGGCACATCAGGCCCGTGTCTCCGTTGTCGATCATGTCCGGCAGGGCCCCTGCATCCGACACGACGATGGCCCGCCGAGCCAGCATGGCCTCAATGATCGCGATGCTGATTCCCTCGCCGTTGCTGGGCTGAACATAGATGTCCATGATGCCGAGCAACTGTCTGGCATCGGGCCGTAATCCCAGGAAGTGGATTCGTTCGCCGCCCGGAATCGCACGTGCTTGTTCTTGAATAGCCTCCAAAAGCTCTCCGGTCCCTATCAAGGCAAGATGCATCTCCGGATGATCCTTGGCGAGGCGCGAGAAGGCAGCCAGCAGGGTCTTGTGTTCTTTCCAGGCAATGAACGCTGCCGTATAGCCGACTACCATGGCATTCTTCGGAATGCCGAGCACATCGCGCTGGGTGCGGTCATATAGCGAATTGAAAACGAGAAAATCTTCAACCCCATTGAGCACAACCTCAGCGCGTCCCGCGTGGCCGGCGTAGTTGTGCGCTTTCTCCACGAGGCCGGAGATGAAGATCAACGTATCGCGCCGCGCGGCCCGTCGATACACGGCCGACTTGAGACGGTTCTCCGTGACCAGGGCGATTCCATGAATCCAATAGGCGGTGCGGCATCGGCGGGTCGCGGCAAGCTTCGCAATCAGGTAGGACTTGAGCGAAGTAGCCACCACGACGTCGATTCGCTCTCTGGCCAGGATTTTGCGCAGCGCCAGAGCGGGCCGCAGATAACCTCGATCGCCGATTGTGTGGATCGCGGTCCCGGTTTGTTCTACGGCGTCAGCCATTGACGGCGCGAACGGCTTGAAGCTGGCCATGTGCAGCCGCACGCGGTCTTTGTCGCAGTTGCGCGCATAAGTAAGCAGCACGCGCGGAACACCACCGGTCAACGAAAAACTGCGGTTCAGCATCAAAACATGAAGCTTGCTCATCGCGTGTAGTCTTTGCGCACCTTCGGTCGATGATATTCGGTTCAATTCGGAGAGGTCAACACACGCATTTGTCACGTTGAACACATCATCCACGAGGGAATCCCGTTGACGCTAAGAGGCCGCGCTTGCGATAGTTTCCCTATGCCGAAGGCATCGCCGATAGAGATCAAGGAGGCATCGAGTTTCTCAGCCAGAGTGCAACTGCTGCTGGTGAAGGCCGCCGGTGTGCAATCGATTTTTTTTCGATATCCCGGAATGCAACGATTGACGCATGCGATTGCGAACTTATTTGACAACCAGAATACGGCCATCCTGACGTTACCACTCGGAGGGGATCTCGAAATATTTCTGAACGATGGCTATTGGTGCAGGCTATTGAAGAGAGGGTTTACCTATGAACCTGAACTGGAAAACGTCTTTAGGCGTGTTCTTGCGGCGCCGAATGTCTATTTCATTGACTGCGGAGCGAACATAGGATATTGGAGCGTTCTTGCCAGCCAATTGCTGCCGCCCGAGTGCTGCGTGGCTGTTGAGGCAGCGCCGCCGCAATACGCCAAGTTGCTGCGGAATGCGAAGCTCAATCACGACCGGTTCCTGGCGGTTTCAGGCGCGCTCTGGTCGCACGATGGCGAGATGCTTGTCATCGTCACTAATGAACGGTGGCATGCCGGCTCAAGCGTCGTCAATTGGAAAGAAAAGGTAGGTCAGACCAGGTATCACGAACATCGGATCGAGAGCGTTACCATCGACTCGTTGTGCGACAAATATATCCCCAGCGCCGATGCCAAGGTCTTGATCAAGCTGGATGTGGAAGGCGCCGAGGTGCAGGCGCTCGAGGGCGCGCGTAAAGTTCTCGCTTCGCGGGAGACCATTGTCATTTATGAAGATCACGGCCAGGATTCTTCCTGCCGGACCAGCGTGTTCTTCTTCGACAATCACGCATGCGAGGTCTTCTACTGCGATGATCACAATATCGTGACGCGCATGAGCTCAATTGCCGACGTGAGAAAAGTAAAAACGCAGACAAGCGTTGGCTACAACTTCTACGCATGTTCGAGGAATTCAGAGTTTTCCCGTCTATTGAGCAGCCAGGTGGCTTCCTGAAGCTCGCACGCCTACCAGCAGTGCGGTCGCTTTCGCGCTTTTGATTGGCCGGCGGGCCCGTTCGGAGAGCACATCTCTTTACGCGGACAATTTCAAGGTTGCTACTCCACTCTGCTCTGTGGGCCATGGAAGGTGACGATGAGGCGCTCTGCGGCGATCGCCCAACGCTGCGCCCGCACGCCACCCTGGGTGACTTTCGTCACATCAAAAAACGATCGCTGCATAGAAACTGCTATCACCGGCGTGGTTGCATGATTCATGTAGCCGGTTACACCGCGGTGGCGGCTTTTCTCGATTGAGTGGCCGAAACGCTGCAGGATACAGGAACGCGCGGTGAAGATGGGCCTGGGTCCACACCACATGCCGGCGCAAAGACCCTGGGCCTGTTCGACGGTTTATCGGCCTGGAAACCAATCGAAATGGAATGGACCCGATGACAGATTTGACGGAAAAGACGATCGTTCTATTGAAAAAGGCGTCAGACTTTGCAGCCGTGGCCTACGACAACAATCTGACCGAGGTGGAGATCGATGGAGCAAAGGTGAACACGATCTCTCTCGAATTGCAGCTCAGGACGCTGGCCGCGAAGCTCGAACGCCGGATGCAGGCGAATCGAATGCATAATCTTGCCGGGGCGTGACAGAAGGCGGTCTTCTCCTCAAAAGCGCGTTGCGGCTGCAAAATCAAGCTGAAAAGCTGCCGCCCGCATGCAGATCCCCAAAACCCTACCTAGAACCGAAGGCCGGCGAGGTGTGAGCCTGCACTGGAAAACGATGATTTTGAAGGGTTTTTGGTGGGCGCTGCAGGATTCGAACCTGCGACTTCCACCGTGTGAAGGTGGCACTCTACCGCTGAGTTAAGCGCCCGAGAATGGCTGGAAAAGACCGCGCCAGCGGAGCATCCCGTAGGTTAGAGTAACACCAGCAGCGCCTTAGGGCCAACCTTGGCGGTAAGCGGCAAGGGGCCAGGCCGGGCGCTACGACCGGGCATGTTCAGGAGAACGAAATCAACCCGCACAGCCGGCTCGATCGCGTCCCGCGTGGAGGCGGCGCTGCGCCGGGCTTTGGGGCTCAGCGGGCTCGAGGGCGGGCTGGACTTTGCCGGGTTTGCGCTGGCTGCGGGCGGGGTGGAAAGACCGGCGCCGGCGATGCGGCTGAGCACGCCCGGCGCAGGCGGCGCGGGTGGCCCAAAATCCGTCCCGGAAACCGATTACAAAGCGCAACCTTCCAGTCCGGACGGTGTTCCAGAGGATATGGCAACCATGGTCCTGGACAATCCGGCTATGGGAGCGGGTTCGGCCCTGCCGTCCGGCTCGATGCGCGAGGCGGGTTTGCGGGCCGAGGTGGACCCGGCAAGCGACGCCGCCGTCATGCTGCGGGTGGCGGCCGGCGATGAGGCGGGCTTCAACTACCTGGTGGGAAAGTACCACCGGCCCATGATTCACTTTCTCTACCGGATGGTCCGCAACCAGGCTGTGGCGGAAGAGTTAGCCCAGGAAGTGTTTTTGCGCGTCTATCGTGCCAGAGACAGTTATCGGGCCGAGGCGCGGTTTACCACCTGGCTTTACCGGATCGCGACCAACCTGGCAGTGAACCACGCGCGGGACACACGCCATGAGCGGGCCGCGCAGACAATTTACCTGGATGCGCCGGATGCGGAGACCGGCACAACCCCGGACCTGGCGGACGATGAGCCGTCAGTGGAGCAGCGGCTGCTGCGCAATGAGCGCATGGCCGCCATCCGCAGCCACGTGATGGCGCTGCCCGAAAGGCAGCGCATGGCGGTGCTGATGCACAAGTACCAGGGGATGGATTACCGGCAGATCGGCGAGGTGCTGAAGCTGAGCGAGTCGGCGACCAAGTCGCTGCTCTTCCGCGCCTACCAGACGCTGCGGGACAAGCTGAAGGATTTTGTTTGAAGGATCTCCGGGGGTAAGTAGAGATAAGCCGGACTGAACCGGCGGAGAGTGGGGTGGCAACCATGAGTGAGATGAAGCTGAATTGCACCGGAATGGATACGAAGCTGGCTGACCTGCTGCTCGATCCAGGCTCGGCGCCTGCCAAGGTTCAAGCGCATGTTGCGGACTGCGAAGTCTGCGGGGACGAACTCCGCGAGCTGAAGGCGACCATGGACCTGCTGGACACGTGGCAGGTTCCGGAGCCCAGCCCCTACTTCATGACCCGGTTCCAGGCGCGGCTGCGCGAAGAGAGCGAAGCTGCGCCTGCGGGCTGGCTGGCCGGCCGGATTGCACGGTTGCGCGCCGGATTTGCCTACGGCCCGCGCACTCATGCACGGCCACTCGCCGCCATGGCGCTGACCGTGATGCTGCTGGTGGGCGGCGGCACCTATCTGGACCTTACGGACTGGAACCAGCCGGTTCAGTCGCCTCCCCAGGCGGCCGTGGTTCACGACCTGCAGACGCTGGACAGCAATGCACAACTGCTGGACCAGATGGAAGCGCTTTCCACGAATGATAATGGGGACTAGCAGTTTGGACTATTGGCCAAGAAACGGGAGACAGTGTTGTGAGCAGGAATTCGAACGCGGAACGAATGCGTCCGATCGCGCTAGGCGCGGCGGCCCTGCTCCTGTGCCTGTCTTCGGTGCTGGCATATTCGCAGCGCCCGGCTC
>JBAUCP010000680.1:0-4591 GCA_049677625.1 Occallatibacter sp.
GCGTAGCCATGTCCACGCTTTGGAAGTCGAAGGTGGCGACCTGCTGCTCCCTGCCGTTCTCGTAGATGCGGAAATCGCTCTGCTTCAGGCCGCGCACCACCTCTCCGGTCCTGGCGTCGCGGGCCACCACGTTGGTGAGCACCAGCTCGGAGTTGGTCTTGAGCACGAATCCGCTCTGCGGCGTGGACGGGACCTGGCTGGAATCCTGCGCGAGCGCCGGCTGCGCGCACGGAAGGCCGAGCGCGAGCGCGGCGAGTGCGGCGATCTTTTGCGTGAAGCCGGTCATGAATCCCCTCCGGGGCTAAAGCCCCTTGGCCTTCTTATCTGCCATTGATGTACGGGCTAAAGCCCGTACCCTTCGAGACCCTTCAAAGTTCTTGCTTTCCCAGGTCTCAAATTCGAGACCTGGGGCACCCAGTATCGGTGCAGGAACGAACGATCGAAAAAAGCAAAACGCGGATCATTCAGTAAAACATGAACCTAGAATCTGAATCTTGCCATGAACTGGAACGAACGCATGCCGTTAACCGAAGTAACTTCGCCGAAGGTGGGCGAGCCATAGGTTGTGTTTATGCCCGAGTACTGCACGGTGTTGAATACGTTGTCGATGGTGGCGCGAACTTCCATGCTGCGCGTGTCTCCCAGTTGCGCGGTCTTCGAGAGCGACATGTTGTTTGAGATCGTGCCCGGCCCTTCAATCGAATCGCGCGGAGCGCTGCCGAAGTAATCGCAGTAGCCGCTGGTAGCCGAGGGCGGCGCATAGGCTGCCGTGTTGAACCACTGGCGCAGCCCGCCTCCGCCGGCGGTGACTGAGGCGCCGGTGAGATTGGGCCGCAGGCCGCTGGTGTTGCCGCACTCGACGCTCTGCGAAGTCGGTTCGAATCCCGGCGAGAGCCACGTTCCGGTGGCGAAGTTGAATGTGCCCGAAACCGAGAAGCCCTCCAGGATGTGAGCGCCTGGGCCCGCTGTGACCCACGACTTATCGGGCCCGAAGGGGAGTTCGTAGAGGTAAGTGCCGCTTACCTGGTGTCGAACATCCAGGACCGAATGCCCCTCCTGAGCAGCCAGGTTCTGCCAGTCCTGCACCACAGAGCCCGAACTTCCGTTGACTGAAGTGGCGTCGTCGATGGCGTGGCCGTACTGGTAGTTGGCGCCTAGCGCGATGCCTTTGGAGAGCCGCTTGTTCACGCGCACGGTGGCCTGATTGTTCTTGTAATAGGCCTGCGCCTCGTCGTAAGTGAAGACCAGGCCGGTCGGATCGGTATCAGGGTTGGTGGGAAGGGCGCGCGGCGCAAGCTTCACATCCAGGTGGTTCGAGCGCGCGCCGTTGTAACCAAGATTCATCACGATGCCGAGCGGCAGGGTTTTCTGGATGTCGAGATTCCACGCCATGACGTAGGGCAGCCCGTAGTGCGGTTCGAGCGCGTAGTTGCCCACCGTGGCCGGCGCGGGAAAGGAAGAAAAGGCATTGTTATTGATCCAACTGAAGCAGGTGTTTTTTTGCGCACACGCAATGGACGGTGTATTGCCAACCGCTTCCTGGTTGGTCTGCTCGTTGGTGAAGGGTGGTTGATGAGCCATGAGATTGGCGAAGGCGCCGTATTCGCCTACCGTGTAGTTGGTGCCAAATCCGGTCCGCACCACGGTCTGCTTGATCTTTGGTACGCGCCATGCCAGAGCTATGCGAGGCTGAAAGGCCTTGTGCCATGGAAACACCAGCGAACCTGGCAGGCCCGCAGCGCCGGACTGCACTTCAGTCTCGCTTGTGAACCCTTCGCTCGGATTGGTCAATACGTCGGCAAGGCGGCCGTACTTTTCAGAGTAGGGCGCGAAAAACTCCCAGCGTACTCCGTAGTTGAGCGTGAGCGAGGGCAACACGCGCCAGTCATCGAGCGCGTAGGCGTCATAAACGTTATCGCGCAGGTAGCTCTTGGCCAGCGAGGAGTTGAGCGTGGTGGACTGCGGCAACCCAATGAGAAAGTCGGCGATCGACGAGCCGGTGCCCGCAACCGGCTGACCGTCCACAGACTCCTCCGTGAATAGGCCGGTAAAGGCGAAGTCCCCGGTGGCGTTGGAGCCGGCCAGAAAGTCGCGATGCACGCGGCGGTAGTCGCCGCCAAAGCGCAGGTTGTGCTTGCCGTGAATCCAGCTCACCACCTCGGAGAACGAGATGGTCTGCGAGATGGAGAAGCTCGGCTGGGTCTCGCTCAGGCCCTCTATTCCGTTGCTGAGCGAGATGTCGGGCACGCCGTAGTTGAGCGGAACATTATTGGGCACAGCTATGCCGACGATCCCCGCGGGATTGACAGAAGTGTTGGTAAAGAAGTTGATGGTGTGTGCGTCGCTGCGGTTCCAGTTAGCGTTGAAGATGTTTGTGAAGCGGTGATAACCCACGGCGTAGCCGGCCTGCAGCGAGTAGGAGTTCGAAGCTGTCTTGCCTCCCAACTGCGGAATGAGATTGACCTGGTCAGAGGCCGAGTGGCTGGTGTTGAAGTTGAAGTTGATGCTCTGGCGCAGGCCCAGAATCTGCGAGCCGCGCCTTCTACCGCCCAAGCCGCCCAGTCCGCCGCGGCCGCTGGGCTGCGTGGCGTTTGCGCCCAGGCTGCGGTTGTAGCGGATGCCGGCCTGTGTCGAGTTGGACTGCGCAGTAGTCAGCAGGTGGTAGTTATATCCATTTACTGTGCTGCCGGCTGCCAGGTTCGGCTCGGGAAAATAATCCAAGAGCGCGGTGGCCTGCGGGGAGATGGATTGCCCCGCGGCTCCGGTTGGCGGAATCACGTTGGGGCTGCCGTTGTAAGTGAAGTGCTGGCCGGTGACGGGATCGTAGATCGGCGGCAATCCGGCGAAATTGCCCGCGCGCTCGGCATCGGTAGGAAGCGTGGCGTAAAAGTCCTCTGGGTTTGACGAGCGCGTGCCGGATAGCGTGAGGAAGACCGTGTCCTTTCCACTGGGCTTGGTCAGGTGGGGAATATACGGTGCGCTCATGAAGGAAAGCGTAAAGCGGTTGGTCCCGTTGGACGGCTGCTCCTGGTTTTGACCCAGCAGGGCGAAGGGCTGCGCATTGAAGATGGAGTTGCTTCCGTTCCAGGCGATGGCGCCGTGCGGCTGGCCGGGGTTGAAGCCGCGAAAGTTTCCGCGCCCGCCTCCTCCGCCGCCGCGGCCACCACCGCCAAAGCCCCCGCCACCGCCAAAGCCGCCACCGCCAAAACCGCCTCCGCCGAAACCTCCTCCGCCACCTCCGCCAAACAGGCCGCCGGATCCCGGCGCCTGGCCGCCGTTCTGCTGGCGATAGGTCGCGATTTGATCGCGCAGTTGATCGATGTCGACGCCGGCCATCGGGCTCACCTGTCCGGTCTCGCCGGTGATGGCCACCGAATCGCCGCCGAAGTCTGAGTTGCCGGCAATGGAGGGCAGCTCGGCGCCGCTCGCCCCTGCAGGGCCGTTGCCGGCCTCGGTGCCTTCGCCGAGCGCGCTGGTGAGGCTCAGGTTTCCTGGCCCGTTGCCGGTCAATTGCTGGAGGGCCTGCTGTTCCGCGCTTTGCTCGCCCTGCCCGCCCTGCTGTGCCTGTTCTCGCTCCTGCTCGGCCGCGCGCGAGGCCAGAATGAGCGCAAAGTTCACGGTGCGATCGTGGCCCGTCGCGTTGAGCAGCGCTTCCTCGGAACCCGGCGCGAAGGCGGCGAAGTCGGTGCGGATGACGTAGCGGCCATTCTGCGGGATGGTCATCGACCAGGCGCCGGTGATGTCCGTGGTGGTGGAGTAGCGCTTGCCGGTGAGCGTGTTCTGCGCCGTGACGGTCACGCCGGGCAGAGGGATGTTGCCGCTCTTCACCACGCCATGGAGACGGCCGCCGGCCGCAGGAGCTTCTGCCGCAACAGGTACGGGCGCGCTGACAGGAACATTGCCCGGAGCAGGCGCCTGATCCTGCGCAACGACTCCCACTCCGCATGCTGCAAATATCCACACAGCAACAGCGCATTGCCTGGCGGTACGCCGCATTCAAACTCCCTGCAATCTTCTTCCCGTACTCATTCTGACGAGCCAGGCGCGATGAAGGTTTACCCGTGAACCAGTCGACGAGTGCATCGTACACTCAGGCATGGGCGAAGCGAATGACAAATGTGCTCACGAAGATAAAGCGTGCGCGATCGAGGAGTTGAGCGCGGCGACGGAAGCGGGAAGCATTCGAGCGGCGCGCCAGCTGCTGCTCGAGTACGGTCGATTTGTGGCGGCGCAGCCGGGTGCGGCGCGATTCTGCTTAGCCTCTCTGGAGCGGGAAGCGGACCGGCTGCCGATGAGCTTCGTGGAGCAGGGCGGCGGCAGCCTGCTGGCGTGGGTGGGCGCCGACCTTGCGGGTGCCGACGCTGCGGGTTTCGTGGCCTGGCGCGCGATAACGCAGAATGAACTGGTCGCGGCCAACTCCTGGGAGATGAAACGGCTGTGGGTCCGGCCCGCGAGCCGCGGGCTGGGGCTGGGACGGCTGCTGACCCAGGCCGTGCTGAACCGCGCGGTTGCTGCGCAGCAAGCCGCCGTCTATCTGGACACCGCGCCGGAAGCAATGGGCAATGCCTACCGGCTTTATGTAGAGATGGGG
>JBAUCP010000681.1:0-2199 GCA_049677625.1 Occallatibacter sp.
AGATGAATCCCAACAACAACAGCAACCGCAAAAACAAAAACATGCCAATGAAGGAAAAAACAAAAACACCTTGACTCAACCAGCCGTCTCATAGAAGCCCCTGAGGTCTGCTCTATGCAAATTAACCCACTACCCGCCCGCGTGCCCAGCGCCCCTTATATCCCGTTGTGATAGCATCGGCTTTTCAAGCGGGAAGACCCGCTTGCCCATTCCATCTCGCAAACGTTTTGAGGTTGTGCGTGGCTCGTTCGCGGTTGCTCTTCGGGTGTGCGGTCTTTCTGGCCTCGTTTCTGCTTTTCCTTGTCGAGCCCATCGCTGCCAAGCAACTGCTTCCCTTCCTCGGCGGATCGGCCGCGGTCTGGATCACTTGCCTGGTGTTTTTCCAAACCGCGCTGCTGCTCGCCTATCTCTACGCGCACTGGCTTGCGCGCCATCCCCGCTGGAGCTTGCATTTCGTGCTGCTCGCCGTCGCGCTGGGGCTCGCTATCTTTTGGGCCTTTGGCAAAATCGATCTGAGCAGCGGGCCGGCGCATCCCGTCCTCACCATCTTTCTCGCTCTCGGCGTGTGGATCGGCCTTCCCTTCCTCGCGCTGGGCACAACCAGTCCGCTGCTGCAGGTGTGGTGGTCGCGCGTGGAGCACAGCGCCATTCCCTATCGCCTCTTCGCACTGTCCAACCTGGCTTCTCTGCTCGCGCTGGCTGCGTATCCCACGCTCATCGAGCCGCATTTCACGCTTCATGCGCAGCGCATTGCATGGTGCTGCGGGTTCGCGGCCTTTGCCCTCCTCGCCGCGATTCTCACCGCACGCACCCGTTCGGCCACGCGCGGTACGCTGGTCGACGAAAACACGGACGAACCCGGCCTGCCGGCCTCGCCGCTGTCGCACAAGCTCTTGTGGCTGCTGCTGCCCATGGGCGCGTCCATGCAGTTGTGCGCCGTCACCAGCTACATCACCGCTAACATTGCGCCCATTCCGCTGCTCTGGATTCTTCCCCTCGCCGCTTACCTCCTCACGCTGATTCTCGCCTTCGAGGTTCCGCGCCTGCTGCCGCGCGGCATCGTCACGCGCTTTCTGGCCGTAATGCTCGCCGGCCTGGGCTACATGCTTTCGCAGGTCGATGTTTCCGTGCCCATCCGCATCGGCATCGGCTTTTTCCTCTTCGAGCTTTTCGTTGCGTGCCTCTTCTGCCACAACGAGGCCTACGCGCTGCGGCCGCGCCGCGCCTCGGAGTCCACCGTCTTTTATCTTTTGTTCGCCGCCGGCGGCGCGCTCGGCTCATTCCTCATCGGCATTGCATCGCCGCTGGTGTTCTCGTTCAACTACGATCTGGCCATCAGCTTCGCGGTCACCGCGCTGCTGGCGCTCGCGGCCACGTGGAACTCGAACTGGGGCCAGCGCCTGCTGTGGTCCGTCGCCAGCGTCATGATGCTGGTGCTCGTCTTCTGGCTTCACGTCGCCTACCAGCGCGACACCATGGTGGCCGTGCGCAACTTCTATGCCGCGCTGCGCGTAAAGCAGAACTACGGCTTTCCCGGCGCCACGCTGCGCACGCTGACCAACGGGACCATCCAGCACGGCACGCAGATCTTCGGCACCGACGAGCAGCGCAAAACGCCCACCACCTACTACGCACCGGACTCCGGCGTAGGCCTCGCGTTGCGCCTCTGCTGCTCCCGCCCGGACGGATCTGTCCGTGCGCGCAACATCGGCGTCATCGGCCTCGGCGCGGGAACCATTGCGGCCTACGGACAGCCCGGCGGCCGCATTCGTTTTTACGAGATCAACCCCGCCGTCGAGCCCATAGCGCGCAACGCGTTCACCTACATTCCTGAGTCGGGCGCGCGCATTGACGTTGTCGAAGGCGACGCCCGCACCTCACTCCAGCGCGAGCAGCCGCAACAGTTCGACGTGCTGGTGGTCGATGCATTTTCCGGCGACGCGATTCCGCTCCACCTGCTCACCGCTGAGGCGCTTGCGCTCTACCGCCGGCATCTCGCTCCCGGCGGCATCGTCGCCTTCCACATATCGAATCAGCACGTCGATCTGGAGCCGGCCATCGCGCTGCTGGCGCAGAATGCAGGCATCAAGGCGGTGCGCGTATCCAGCCTGGCCAACGAAGAGCGCGGCGAGTTCAGCGCCAACTGGGTGCTGGTAAGCGACAACACGGCATTCTTCGCGCAGCCCGAGGTCGCCAGCG
>JBAUCP010000682.1:0-12276 GCA_049677625.1 Occallatibacter sp.
CAGCAGACTAAGGACGAATGCGACACGAAGGCGCGAGCGCAACACTGTGACCTCTCAATCGTAGGCAGCCAGCTCACGTTCTTTGGCTGAAGATGCGAACCGCGTGCCGGTCGGGGGTGACAGCAGCTCCGCTAGTTACTGATTCTTGTCTGTATGGACTTTAGTTACAATGACTCTCTTGTGGACTAAGTAATGCTGCGTGAGTAACTTGGCGGGTACTTATTTGCGTAATGTTACTGCGATAACATTTTGGGGATTGAATTGTGTTGACATTTCCAGCGATTAGAGTGGTGAACTGGCGGTCTATGCGTGCAGTCACTCTAGCGGAAACAGGCAGCGGGAGTGCGCGCAGGATAACGCCCTAGTATTATGACCGCGTAGATTTGTGGTTTCCCAGGTCTCAAAAGCGAGACCTGGGGCACCCAAACTCATGGGTGCGATTACAAAATCACCAGGCCACGACACTAGCAAGCCTGCACGGGTTGCAGAGCGGCTTCGTGCGCCTCATCGTCGGTGCGGTCGCGGTAACGCAGCAACATGTCAGGAGGAACCGGAAGAGCTGCCAGAAGGGCCTGCGTGGCTTCATGACGGGCTGCGGTCAGGTTGTTCACATCCAGGTTATCAACGATCGTGCCTGCATGGAGCACAGCGATCCGGTTGCTGAGCTGCAGCACGGATATCAGGTCATGCGATATGTAGAGAAGGGTTGTGCCGTGGCGGCGATTGAGTCTCCTGAGCAGGTCCACAATCTGCGCCTGCGTGACCGGATCGAGCGCACTGGTGGGTTCATCGGCAATGATGAGCGCGGGCCGGTGCAACAGGGCCAGCGCAATCAGCACCCTCTGAGCCTGTCCAACACTGATCTGCGAGGGACGTCTGCGCATGAACTCGGCGTCGAAGGGCAGTTGCACCTCGGTGAGCAGCTCACGCATCCTGGCCTCCAGCACGGCATGCCCCTCGCGGCTGTGCGCCCTCCAGGCTTCGTTGAAGTGGCTCTGCAGGCTGATTGCCGCATTCAACGCCGACATGGGACTTTGCGGAATGAGTGCGATCCTCCGCCCGCGAATCGCGCGGAGCTTTCGTTCGGAGAGAGGAAGCAGGTTTTCGCCTTCCAGCTCGGCCTCGCCTGTGACGTATCCGCTGCGCCAGGGCAGAAGGCCAAGCAGCGACAGAACCAGCGTGCTTTTTCCCGCTCCGCTGCCGCCCACAAGGCCCAGCACCTCGCCGCGATTGAGCTGGAAGCGGACATCGTGCAACACCGGCTTTCCGGAATATCCGGCGTCAAGATGAACGCGAAGAAGCGGCTCTGCGTTCATCGCGACCCCGCCAGCCGAAGACTATCGGCATTCCATACCAGATTGGGCTCAAGCACCGCCGGACGCACGCCTTCGAGCCGCGGCGACACAGCCACCAGAACATTGGGATAAACCAGATAGATAAACGGCTGCTGGTCGGCGACAATCTGCTGCACCCGGTCGATCGCCTGTTTCCGCACGCCCAAGTTGAAACTGCCGGCCTCGAGGTTCATCTCTCGATCGATTTCTGCCTCCCATGCGGTCGCCGGCGATTTTTCCGACGGGTTCCATTGGTGGTTCGGCGAAGAGCTGAGCCAGACATTCATCATCGCGTCGGGATCGGGGTCCACGTTTTCCAGGCCCAGCAGACAGGCTTCGTAGTCCTGCGTATGCATGAGGCGCTCTATCAGCGCAGGAAAATCAAGCGCCACAACCGAGATCTGCATTCCAAGCGCGGCCAGGTCTTGCTGAATCAGGGTGGCCATCTTCTGCCGGGCGGCGTTGCCTGCGTTGGTCAGGATGGAAAACTTTACCGCGTGGCCTGTCGAGTCTTCCAACTCGGAGCCGCGCCATTGGAACCCTTCGCGCGCCAACTCTGCTTTGGCGGCGGCAACGTCGGTGTGCGGCACAGAGATGTTGCGGTCATACCACGAGCTGTTTGCCGGCGAGACGAATGTGTACGCAGGCGTTGCATGGCCCAGATAGGCAATGCGCGCAAGGTCTGCGCGATGGATGGCCTGCGAAACGGCAACACGAAACGTGCGGCTCTGGAACCATGCTTTTTCCCACGCGGGGAGCGGGGAGCCCGGCGACTGATTGAACCACAACTGCTCGGTGTTCAGCGACGGTCCGAGGTCGCGCGCCGCGGACGGATCTCTCCGCCTGAGGAGCTCGAAATAGTCGGGCTGCAGGTCATCGATCAGATCGTATTCGCCTCGCTCAAAGAGCCTGATCTCCTGCTCGGGGTTTTCCAGAATATCCAGGCGCACGCCCGCGGCGTAGGCCCGCGCGCCGGTGGCAACGCCATGATAGTGCGGATTTCGGCTCAGGCGTACATATTGCGAGCGGCGATAATCTGCCACAACGAACGGGCCCGCGGTCACGCGGCCTTCACTGGGACGATTCGCCGGCTCGATGGCAATCTCATCGAAGACCTTGCCAATCCCCACCACAGGCTTGGGCAGATGCACCACCACAGTGCTCTGGTCCGGCGTTTCTACAGTCACCTTTTCCGGCGATACGAACTCTTCCGCGGCGGGCGCGCCCGTGGCGGGCAGCAGCACGCGCCGGATGGAGAAGGCTGCGTCCTTTGCAGTCAGGCTGCTGCCATCGGAGAACTGCACATCCAGACGCAGCTTGAAGGTAACCGTCATGCCATTCGGCGACAGGCTCCAGCTCTGCGCCAGCTCGGGCTCAACTTTCTGTGTAAGGCGATTGAAGCGAAGCAGCACGCCGGCAGTAAGATAGCGCACGAGTTCCGATTCCTGGTCATCCACCTTGGCCGGATCGAAGGTCTTCGGGTCGTATCCAATGGTCCAGGCCAGCTCTCCCGGCATGCGCGGCGCGGCCTGGGCGGCGCACGGCCTGGCGATCGTCGCCGCCAGAGCCGCGCACGCACCTGCAAAAAAAACGGTTGAACGACGCATCTTTCAGGCCTCCACCGCGACCGCTTCAAGAAGAAGCAGGATGGCGATCAACAAAGCAACCGGGAAATAAACCCAGCGCGTCTCGAATAACATCGCGGAGTTGTCGAGTTCAAGCAGCATTCCGCCCCACGATGGAAGCGGCTCGCCGATGCCTAATCCAAGCGCGCCGAGATTGGCCTCGGCGATCACGAAGGCCGGTACCGAGATGAGAAACTGCGGCAGAAGCAACGGCAACAGGTTGGGCGCGACGGAGCGAATGAGCTGTCCGCGGCGCAGACCAGCCGCGCGCGCATAGAGCATCCAGTCAGCACTCTTCAAGTGGAGCGCGCCCTTGTACACTGCGCGTGCGCACGCCGGCCAGCCCAAAGCGGCGAGCACCAGGAAGGTGATCGCAGCCGAGCTCACCGGCGATGCAGAGAGCGGAAGAGCAGATCGAACCATCATGAGCAGAAACATCCAGGGCAGTGCGAGAAAGACGTCGCAGATCAACATCGCAATCCAGCCCATGCATCCCGGGCCGAAGGCCGCGAGGGCTCCCACGCCCGCAGCCGCGGCGGTGGTCAAGGCTGACGCCGTCACAGAGCCGGCAAGACTGAGCAACAGAGCTGCCGAGACGCGTACCAGCCGGTCCCGGCCCAGCGCGTCGGTACCCGCTGGATGTTGTTTCGATGCTGCTGCAAGAGTCGCGTCGCGATCCTGATGCGAGTAGCTCGCGCCGGGCCTGGCCACAAAGACAGCGGCCACAAGCATCAGGGCAAGAAGCACCCAACTGGCCAGGAGCTTGAGCTTCATGCGCTTCTCCACTCGGCTGGCCGATCTGAGGCCATGCCCGCCAAGGTGACCGCAAGCGCCATGACGATGGTTACGGCGAGGAGCACCGGCAGGTCCCGATTAAGCGCCGCATTCCAGGCCAGCTCGCCGAGCCCAGGCACGTTGAAGATCACTTCCACCGGCACCAGAGCGCTCAACGCGGTAACGATCGAGAGTGAGGCGAGCGCAGAGAGCTGAGGGCCGATGGAGGGTAGGATGTGCCCGATGACCAGCCGGTGGGTTTTCACGCCCTGGGCGCGCGCCTGCAAAAGGTGAGGATCGAGCCATGCATCGCGCAGCGCGTGATGCAGAAACTTGAAGTCGCGCGCCGCCAGCAACAGCGCCATCACCAGCACCGGGCCTCCATGGCCCGCGAGCAGGCATAAAGTGGCCATAGCCGCCGTGGGCACGGCCAGCAACAGCGCTGCCGGCGCCTGCCATAGCATGGAGGATTTACGCGCCGAACTGGAGAGCAGAGACGCGCACAAAGCCAGCAGCCAGGCCAGGACAAGCGCTCGCAGCATCAGTTTTCCGGTTACTGCCAGCCGCGGCAGAATCAGCTCCGATACCGGCACTCCATATTCGCGCGAGACTCCGCCGTCCCCGCGCAGCCATCCGCTCAACTCAGTCGAGAGCAGATGAGCGAGAGAACCGCTTCGCGCCGCTTCGGCCGACAGCTCGGCGCGCGTTGCGTCGCCATAGCGCGAGTCCATCTCGCGCGCATCGCTCAGGTAGCCGGGCGCAAAGCGAACCAGAACCGTAGAGCCGACCATCACCAGCAAGACAATGATGAGCGTACGTGCAATCCATCTGGCCACTGTAGCGGCGGGCTTCATAGCGTCAACGAGCCTTCGAGCGAGTGGCGGACTTCCGCTCTTCCGCGTTCTTTGCCGAGGTCACGCATGCGCTTGTGCATCCGGCGGTTCGCCGCTCCTAAAAGCTGTTCCGCGCTTTCGCCGTCCTGGGGATAAAAGGCCACGCCGGCGCACGGAGAGATCTCTGCCTCGACCTGCATCCGATCGCACACCCTCAGCGCGGCTTGTTCCAGCGCTGCAGCCCGGCTATCCGCCGACGCACCCGTCTTTGCGGAAAACAGAAACGCGAATTCATCTCCGCACATGCGCGCCACGGCGCCGGCTTCCCCGGCGCGGAGATCCAACTCGTGAGCCACGGCGTGCAGGAACGCGTCTCCGAGCAGTTCGTTGGCGCCATTGGAGGAATTCAGGCCGCACACTGCCACACCAAAGCTGCGTCCCTGGTCACGCGCATCTTTCACTTCCGCATCGGCCTTTTCCAGAAACAGCCGCAGGCCGGCGGGCTGCGGGCGGCCGCCGCTGCGCGCGCCCTTTTCCGCGGCTTCAAAGCGCAGTGCGTTTTCAAGAGAAAGCGCAAAGTTCGATTCGATGGCCTGCAAGATGCGGAGATGGTCCTTTGAATAAGCCGCTTTCCGCCGCGAGTAGAGTGTGAGCACGCCGAAGGCAACGCCGCCCAGATCGAAGAGCGGGACCGAGAGCGCCGAGCTATCTTCGGTAATCGACTCGTTACCGGCGGCAAAATTTGTCTCCACGGTCGGATTGCCGTTGACGATCGGCCGTTCGCTGTCGGCCACCCAGCCAGACAGGCCCTCGCCCAACGGAATGGGCCGCGCCGAAAACGCCAGCGCCAGCGGCCCGCCTCGGAAGAGCGCAGCCACGGAATCTTCCCGCTTGAGATACACCGCGAAGCAATCGAATGGAACCAGCGGCTGGAGGCGCTGCGAGAACATTTCGCTCAGAGCCTGTGGGCTGAGCGAGCCCTCCAGCATCCGGCCCAGCTCGAAGACCGCCTTCGCCTCACGCACAGCCTCCGCAATCAGGTTCAGCGGATCAATCTGTCGATCGGGAGTATCCGTGCCGTTATCGGGTTTTCGCTCGCCATGCTGCTCGGGCACAAATCCGGCTCCGGGCGCCGCGCCGCGCTCAATAAACAGATCCGTTTTGAGCGGTTCCACTTCCTCAATCTGCTGGCGCGCCATCTCCTCCAGTTCGAGGTAACGCTCCTCGAGCAGCCGAACCACCCGCGGATCGAACTGAATCCCAGCTCTGCTCTTGACAAACGCCATGGCCTCGCCAATCGGCATGGCTCTGCGATAAGGCCGCTCGGACGCCAGCGCATCAAAGCAATCCACGGCCGTCAGAATGCGCGCTCCGATGGGGATGTCTTCGCCCTTGAGCCCGTCCGGATACCCGCTACCGTCCCACGCCTCATGGTGCGACCGGACGATGGGCACCACCGGATAGGGAAAGTGCACGCGCTCCAGAATGTCCGCGCCCACCACGGGATGAATCTTCATCTTTTCGAATTCTTCCGGGGTGAGCTTGCCCGGCTTGTTGATGATGCGTTCCGGAACGGCCAGCTTGCCAATGTCGTGCAGAAACGATGCCGTCGTGAGCGCCTGCATCAGCGGCTTGTCGAGGCCCATGGCCTTTCCCAGCTCCGAGACGTAGACTCGTACGCGCATCAGGTGACGGTGCGTGTTCTGGTCCTTCGCCTCTACGGCCATTGCGAGTCCTTCGATGGTCCGAAGATGCAGAGCTTCCGTCTCTACGATATGGCGCTCACGGTCGCGCACGATGGCCTGCTGTGCGCAGTAAGCGCGATACACGGTATAAACCATCGGGATCAGCAGCAGCGAGGTCATCCATCCGAACATGAGGCCGATCAGATTCGCGGCCGCCGCCAGCATTGCGCCGACGAGGTAGAACGGCAGATACCAAAGGAACTCCGGGCACTTTTCGAATGGCGAAACGTTGGATTCCAACGCAATGACCAGCGCAACCGGCGCCAAAGTAGCGACAAAGTAGACGGTGGCCGCAACCGCCAACGCGGGAGCGACCTCGCCGCCCATCAGCTTCAGGCATCCTGCGTAGGTATGCCATGCAAGCACTGTAGCCGTGGTCACATTGGCCACGTTGAAGAGAATCTGCACCAGGGTGAACGGCTTCATGACCCGGAACCGGCATTGCGCCACCACGCTGGAGACAGCGAGAATGACCGCTTGAAGCGGCGAGAGCTGCAGGATGCCCAGCAGGATAAACGGGAAGTTGACCGACATGGTGCCTTCGGTCTTGGGCAACGCTACCTTCATCCCAGAGCTGAGGAGGATAGCAACCAGGTACACGAAGAAATACAACCACTGGCGCTCAGCGTATCCAGACGTCGAGTACAGACTCGCGGATGCGCCAGCCACCACCAAGCACACAAGAGCCTTTGCGCGAAACGTCATTCATCCTTCTCAAGCTGTTTCCGACGCAGGCAGCGCCGTTCTCCGGCGTCCTGCTTGCCTGCGGACCAGAACCCCGGGGTCAATGCGAAGTTGACTTACCTTCACGCTGTATGGTATCTACGGTCTGCCTGAAGCTAAATGCGTCTTTAGTGGCATGTTGGGTTTACTCTGGTCACTCGCGGCCGGTTGCTCCGCCGGAATTGCGATGCGCATCACAATGGCGATGGTTGGGTGACGGAGGCAAGGGGCGCGTGGCAAGCGATATCCCGCTGTTCAATGACTGTGCTGTCGTTTGGTCGCGTGAAACTTTGAGAATAGGGGTTGTGCTGCCCTGATAACCTGCAACAACAGGAACTGTTTTTGGTTTGGTGGCTTGAATTGAGAACTGCGACCGGGAGTGGATTAGTCAACGGGATCGTAGAAGACAGGATCAGCAGAAGATGGCTATAAGAAAGAGCCAGGCCCCCACCCTGGCTGACGTTGCCCGCGAGGCTCGCGTTTCTCTCAAGACCGCTTCTCGCGTACTCAACAAATCGGAGAATGTCCGTCAGGAAAAAGTGGCCAGGGTCGAACAGGTGATGGCGCGGCTGGGCTATCGCCCGAATGAACTGGCCCGCAGCCTGATGACCCGCAAGTCTTCCGCGATCGGCATGATCGTGGCGAACCTTTCTAATCCTTTCATCGTGAGCGTCATCAAAGATGTTCAGGAAGTGGCGCGCACCAACGGATATGTAGTGATTGTTACCAGCTCCGGGGGGCTCGCCGACGTGGAGCGATCGGAGATCGAAATTCTGGTGCGGCGGCAGATCGATGGGCTGATCATTGCCCCGACAAACACGCAAAGAGACACGTTCAGCGATGCCTTGCCGGCCGGGCTCCCGGTAGTGACTTTCGATCAGCGGATTTCCGGCTCGCCTTTCGATTCCGTCACGATCACCAACCGCCGCAGCGCACGCGAGGCCACACAGCACATGCTCGGCCATGGCTTGAGCAGGATAGTGGCAGTTGGCACACGACCGCACCAATACACATCCAGGGAGCGAGTCATTGGCTATCGCGAAGCCATGAGGAAGGCGTCTCTTGAGCCAATGGTGTGCGCCGTAGACCACGAAGGCCTGCTGACTGCCGAATGGCTTGACGAGGAGGTTCTTCGCCGCAATGCCGCGGACGCGATCTTCGCACTGAACTGGGTAAGCACTCTGCATGTGCTGCGCGGCCTGTACAAGCTCGGAATGCAAGGCGGACGCGATATTCCGTTCATGTCGTTTGACGATTTCGATTTAGGCGACGTGCTCACTCCAAGGCTCTCGGTGGTGCAGCAACCCTCTGAAATGCTCGGCCGGGAATGCGCAAGGCTGCTGTTCGAGCGGCTCAATGGCGGCGCGGGCAAACGCCCTTGCCTGGTGGCCGTGCCCGCGCGCAGGAGCAGTATCCATTTCAAAACCCGGCACTCCCGACGGAGCAGCGCATCACCGATGTTCTGTCGCGCATGACGCTCGAAGAAAAAGTGGACATGATCGGCAATGAAGCGCTTTCGCGCGGCATGATGTCGGAGAGCGACATCCCGCGTTTGGGCGTAGTGGGGACCGGGCATGTCGAAGGCCTGCACGGGCTGTCGCTGGGTGGTCCGGGCGGATGGCAAGGTCCCGGCAAGGTTGTCATTCCCACCACCCAATTTCCTCAGTCGCGCGGCCTGGGCCAGACCTGGGATACTGCCTTATTGGAAAAAGTTGCCGGCGTGGAGGGTTTTGAGGCCCGTTATATCAGCGGCCGCTATCATCGCGGCGGCTTGATCGTGCGCGCTCCCAATGCGGATCTTGCCCGTGATCCGCGCTGGGGACGCGGCGAGGAATCGTATGGCGAAGATCCGTACCAGACGGGCGCCATGACCGTGGCCTACGTGAAAGGCCTGCAAGGCGACAATCCTCATTATTGGCTTTCGGCATCGTTGATGAAGCACTTTCTTGCCAACAGCAACGAGGATGGGCGCACCAGCGGCTCCTCGAACTTTGATGAGCGGCTGTTTCGGGAGTATTATTCGGCGCCGTTCCGCATGGGCATCGAGCAGGGGCACGCCGGCGGATTCATGACTGCCTACAATGCCTGGAACAGCATACCCATGGCGGTCAACCCGGTCTTGAAGAGCGTGGTGATGAAGGAGTGGGGCTTCGACGGCATTATCTGTACGGACGGAGGCGCGCTCTCCATGCTGGTCACGCAGCATCATTATTACAAGACGCTTCCGGAGGCGGCTGCGGGGGCGATCCACGCCGGCGTCAATGAATTCATCGATAACTATAAAAACACGACGCAGGCTACCCTCGATGCAGTGCACCAGGGACTGCTCAGCGAGGCGGATATCGATGCGGACTTGCGCGGCCTGCTGCGGGTGATGATCCGGCTGGGCTTATTGGACCCTGCCAGCAGCGTGCCCTATTCCGGAATTGGCATCACGGATGTTGATCCTGCCAGGGGCGACCCGTGGTACTGGCCCGAGCACAAGGCGCTGGCCCGCAAAGCCACGGATGAGTCGATCGTGTTGCTGAAAAATGAACGGCAAACGTTGCCGCTGAATGCGGCGAAGCTGAAATCGATTGCGGTGATCGGGCCCGACGCGGACAAGGTGCTGCTCGACCTGTATGGTGGAACCCCTCCCTACGCCATCAGTTCGCTCGAAGGCATCCGCAAGCGCGCCGGCGCGGGTGTCGACGTGCAGTTCGCTACCGGGGACGATCTCAGCAAGGCTGCCGATCTTGCCCGACGCTCCGATGTGGCAATTGTAATCATCGGGAATGACCCGACGTGCGGCGGCATGGGTTGGCATAAGTGCGTGCTGCCCAGCGAGGGCCACGAAGCCGAGGATCGCACCTCGCTTACGCTGGAGCAGGAGGCGATTGCCAAGGCAGTATTTGCGGCCAATCCGCGCACCATCGTGGTGCTGAATGCAAGCTTTCCTTACACGACGACATGGTCGGAGGCGAATGTGCCGGCGGTGTTGGAGATGACGCATAGCAGTCAGGAAGAGGGAACCGGCCTGGCTGACGTTCTGTTTGGCGATTACGATCCCGCCGGGCGCATTACAGAAACCTGGGTCGTGTCAATGGATCAGCTTCCACCCATGCTGGACTACGACATCCGTCATGGGCGCACGTACATGTATCTCAAGCAGAAACCCCTGTATGCTTTTGGCTATGGCCTGAGCTATACGACGTTCAAGTACGCTCACCTCAAGCTGAGTTCAGCGACCTTGCATCGCGATAGCGCATTGCGCGCGAGCATCGACATCCGCAACACCGGCGCACGGAGCGGTGACGAAGTCGTGCAGATGTACGTGGCCCACTTGAATTCGAAGGTGGAAAGGCCGATTGAAGAACTGAACGGATTCGAGCGGATTCATCTCGCGGCGGGTGAGACAAAAACGGTTACATTTCCGCTTGAGGCCGCATCCCTGCGTTACTGGGATGCAGCCGCGGGGCGTTGGGTGTTGGAGCCGGACCAGGTTGAGATTCGCATCGCCGCTTCATCAGACGATATCCGCGCCCGCCAGACGATTCGCATCGCTCCATAAGATTTCTCACTCAGGAGAAGAAGTTTGAGCGTTCCTATTACGCGCCGTACCCTTGCCAAGGCGCTCGCGGCAAGTGGAACCGCGGCAGGCCTTTCCCGTTTGATTGGCGCGGAATCCGCGGCTTCCGGCTCGCTGGTCACGCATGCGTGGAATCAGGTTCATCCTGGCGTGTGGCGCGCAACCATCGGTACGCCGGAGCGGTTCACTCCCGTGTCCAGCCGTCTTGTGCCTCCGCAAACGCGGGCCTTCGTCAAGCTGCCGCGCGTGGATACGCCTCCGCTGCCGCCTGTCGAGGGCAAGCGAACGGATCGCGGTTGCATGGTTCAACTGCCGCTGCGCCTGGGTGAGCAGATCTTTGGCTTTGGATTGCAATTCCTGTCGTTGGCACAGCGCGGAAAGAAAAAGGTGGCCCGCGTCAATGCCGATCCGAAAATGGATACCGGCGATTCTCACGCGCCGGTTCCGTTCTATGTGACAACCGAAGGAATCGGCGTTCTGATCGACACCGCCCGCTACGCGACGTTCTACTTTGGCGATGCACGGCCTAAACCAGCTCAAGCCGTGGATGCAATTGCGGGAGCGAGTTCCGACCCCAATTACACGCACACTCTCCGGGAAAGCGAAGCCAGTACGATCATCGTCGACGTTCCCCATGCCGCAGGCGTCGACGTGTATCTGTTTGCAGGGCCCGCGATGCAGGATGCGGTGAAGCGGTACAACCTATTCTCCGGCGGGGGCTGCATTCCGCCGGAGTGGGGTCTTGGTTTCTGGTACCGGACGCAGGCGCGAGCAGCCCAGCAGGATATCCTGGCGCTTGCGCAAGAACTCCGCGATCGCAAAATCCCGTGCGACGTAATCGGTTTGGAGCCCGGATGGCAGTCGCACGCGTACTCGTGCACATTCGCCTGGGACGAGCAGCGTTTCCCGGACCCGCCGGGCTTTGTGCGGTCCGCAACCGATCTGCACTACAAAGTCAATCTGTGGGAGCACGCGTTTACTCATCCTGCATCGCCGCTTTTCCCCGCGGTTGAACCGTACTCAGCGAACTTCGGCGTGTGGGGTGGACTGGTGCCCGACTTTGCCGGGAAGCCTGCTCGCGAAGCGTTTAGCGAATACCACGCCAGGAACCTGATCGACATGGGAATCAGTGGATTCAAGCTTGACGAGTGTGACAACTCCGACTATACCGGCGGATGGTCCTTCCCGGAGTG
Organism: Occallatibacter sp.; assembly: GCA_049677625.1. GTDB lineage: Bacteria > Acidobacteriota > Terriglobia > Terriglobales > Acidobacteriaceae > Telmatobacter. Next base: position 11,796 of record JBAUCP010000682.1, read on the forward strand.
CGCATCGTTCCCTTCGGGCGTGGATGGAGAACAGATGCACAGTGTCTTCGGGCTGCGTTACCAGATGGCCATCTGGGATGCATTTCGCAAGCGGCGCCGGGACACGTATGGCCTGGTTCGTTCCAGCGGCGCACTGGCCACTCCCTATCCGTTTGTGCTCTACAGCGACCTTTACGACCACAGAGGCTACATTCGTGCGCTTGCCAACTCAGGATTCAGCGGGCTGTTGTGGTGCCCAGAGGTCCGTGACGCTGCGAGCGAGGAGGATCTCATTCGCCGTCTGCAAAGCGTGGTGTTCTCTCCACTGGCCATGATCGACTGCTGGTATATCAAGAACCCTCCGTGGAAACAGCTCGACCGCAAGAAAAACAATGCAGGCCAACTGCTTGATAACTGGGAAACCCTGGAGTCCCGGTGCCGCGAGATCATCGGCTGGCGGATGCAGCTTGTGCCTTACCTGACGGCAGCCTTCCAGCGCTAC
>JBAUCP010000683.1:0-2273 GCA_049677625.1 Occallatibacter sp.
TGCTCGCCGGTTTCCACATCGTAATAGTTTGCTTTGAACCCGTTGCCTTTCAGGCTCTGAAATGACTTGCCGCCATAGTGAAGGGTTGCGCCGGTACGGCTGAAAGTTACCCTGCCGACGCGTGCCGATCCGTGTAGATCGCCTTTGTACTCGATGTACATAATTCGCGGTGGATAGGTCTGCTTGGTCATGGCGTTTCCGTTGTGCTGAAGGCTTACCTCAGGGGCCTAAAGCCCGTACCCTTCAAATTCAAGATTGCGTTCTGCGGCACGGCTGAAGCCGTGCCCTTTCAAAAACTATGCCTCCACCAGACCGGCGGCGAGGACTTTGGCGGCTTTGTCGATCTGGGCGCGGGTTACTACTTCCGTGGCGCACCAGAGTGTGGCATTGCCCAGCTCCGGATACCAGCGGTTGAGCGCGACGCCTCCGACGATCTTCTCTTCGAGGAGGCGCTGGCTCCATTGCGGCTGCGGCTCTTTGGTTTGCAGAACAAATTCGTGGAAGCGCGGCGCGCCGTTGAAGAGAAGCTTTACGCCGGGTTGGGCGGAGAGCGTTTGAGCCGCGTAGGCGGCTTTGGCGAGATTGTGCTCGGCCAGCTCGCGGATGCCTTCCTTGCCGTAGACGGTGAGGAAGATGGTCGCCATGAGCGCAACGAGTGCTTGATTGGTGCAGATGTTCGAGGTGGCTTTTTCGCGGCGGATGTGCTGCTCGCGCGTGGCCAGGGTGAGAACGAAGCCGCGGTTGCCGGCGCTGTCGACGGTTTGGCCGGCGAGGCGTCCAGGCATCTGGCGCAGATACGTTTCTTTGGCCGCGATGACGCCGCAGAAGGGGCCACCGTAACTGAGCGCGACGCCGAAGGATTGGGCTTCCATGGAGACGATGTCGGCTTCGACGGGCGGGCGGACGATGCCGAGGGAGACGGCCTCGGCGATCGACAGGATGAGCAGCGCGCCTTTGGCGTGGGCGATGGCGGCGATGGCCGGGATGTCTTCAATGATGCCGAAGAAGTTGGGGCTCTGGATGAGGACGGCGGCGGTTTCTTGAGTAACTTCGGCTTCGAGCGCGGCAAGGTCAACGCGGCCGGTCTCGTGATCGTATCCGACGAGCGTAGAGGGCAGACCCTGATGCTTGGCGTAGGTGGCCAGGACTTCGCGGTACTCGGGATGGACGGTGCGGGCGACGACTGCCTTGTGGCGGCCGGTGACCCGGACGGCCATCATCACGGCCTCGGCCGCTCCGGTCGAGCCGTCGTACATGCTTGCGTTGGCCACGTCCATGCCGGTGAGCTCGGCGATCATGGTCTGGAACTCGAAGATGGCCTGGAGCGTGCCCTGGGTGATCTCGGCCTGGTAAGGCGTGTAGCTGGTGAGGAACTCGCCGCGCTGGACGAGCGAGTCAATAATGACGGGGCGGTAATGGCTATAGGCGCCGGCGCCGAGGAAGCTCGCGTAGCCGGTCGAGTTCCTGTCGGCAGCGGCGCGGAAGTAGTCGATGATCTCGCTTTCGGCCTGCTGGCGCGGGACGAGCAGATCGCGGTCGAGGCGGTACTCGGCCGGGATGACGGCGAAGAGGTCGTCGATGGAGGCCGCGCCGATCTCGGCGAGCATCTTCTGGCGTTCGGCAGGAGATTTGGGAAGGTACCGCATGCTGGTCCCTCCGGGACCAAGTTGTCAGTGGTCAGTTGTCAGTGGTCAGTTTCCGGTTCAGGGTTGCCCTTTCAAGTCCCGGTGAAACAGATGAAGAACTGCCGATCCGTTGTCAAGGCTCGGAACTGATCACTGAACACTGACAACTGATCACTGGCCCTAGCTTCCTGTTTCTTCCGAGATGAACTTCTCATAGGATGCGGCGTCGAGCAGGGTGTCGAACTCGGATGGGTTGGAGAGCTCGACTTTGATGATCCAGGTTTCGTGGGGAGCGGCGTTGATCTTGTCGGGCTCGGTCTTGAGGGCTTCGTTCACTTCCGTGACTTTGCCGGAGACGGGCGAGTAGAGGTCGCTGACGGCCTTTACGCTCTCGACCGAGCCAAAGGTCGCGTTGGCGGTGACGGTGTCGCCGACCTTGGGCACGTCGACGTAGACGATGTCGCCGAGCGAGTTCTGTGCGTAGTCGGTGATGCCGATGGTGCCAATGGCGCCATCGAGCGCGATCCACTCGTGTTCGCGGGTGTAGCGGAGGTTGGTCGGATAGGACATTCTTTTCGGCTCCTCGAAGTTCAAGTGTACGGCGTGGGGGAGGGATAAGAAAACCTGTGGGTATAAACCGGGCGGAAG
>JBAUCP010000684.1:0-2582 GCA_049677625.1 Occallatibacter sp.
CTCATGCCCAAAGTCGCAGTGTCGGAGATCTGCCCGGTCTATTTCGTCGGACTTCCGCCCGGTTTATACCACCCTACCAGCCCCCGCACCCCCCGCCGCATGCTGTACCATTCTGGACGTAGGAAAAGGTTCTTTTTGACGGCCCGCAACGTGCCGCTACCCTTATTGCTGCTGTCTTTCTCCGTCTGCTATGAGTGACGATTCGAATGTACGCCTGAACCCGCTCCGCACCGCGCCCAACCTGCTCACCCTTCTGCGCATCTGCATGGCTCCTTTTCTTGTGGCCGCCATCCTGGAGAGCCACTATCTGCTTAGCTTTGTGCTGTTTGTGGCCGCAGGACTGACCGACGCGCTGGATGGCGCGCTGGCCCGGATACTGAAACAGCGTTCGATGCTGGGCCATTATCTCGACCCGGTGGCCGACAAGCTGCTCTTGAGCACCATTTTTCTGGTGCTGCTGCATAAGTCGCTCATCCCTATAACGGTTACGGTGCTGGTCTTCGGCCGGGACGTCGGCATCCTGCTGGTGGCGGCCATTTTGTATGCCGCGGTGGGGCGGCGGGAGTTCTATCCCAGCATCTTTGGCAAGGCCAACACTCTGGCGCAGATCAGCGCCGTCGCGGCCGTACTGCTGCATCAGCTTACGGCGGCCTATTGGGTGGCCTGCTTCCGCACGGTCGCGCTTGACGCCACGGTAGTTCTCACCGTGGCGTCAGGCCTGCACTATGCATGGCTGGTGTCGCACCGGAGCGGGGCGCTGCCGGCCAACGGCTCAGGCGTCAAGTGATTTCGAGTGAGTTTTTCTGGGTTTAGGATTCGTCTGAAACGTCCTCTGTTTCGACGGAGTCTTCAATCTCCATGTCGCGGAACTCCTCGGAGTCAAAGACCTCGCCACACTCCAAACACTCGACGAATTCGGCGTCTTCGTGCCGGGAGACAATTCGCACCTTGGGATGTCTGCAGGCGGTAGCCATCGTTCGCAATTTCGGTTGAGATGCAGCGTTTTAGGAATGGGTGTATCCGGGATCGCTGAAGCTAAACCGGCGCGATCCCAGGCAGCGGCGGCCTTCTGCAGCTGACCGAGCGGACACAATTTTTCCTAAAGCGCTCTAGTGCTCTTGCCGCCAGATTGTAGCCGCTTTTTGAGCAAATGCAAAAGCATAATTGTTGAATCTTCTCCACGCGCCAGGAAAATCTTCTCTCCGGGGACAGCGGAAATGCCTTTCAGCCAGGGCGCGGCCCAGGCGATTCAAAGCGCGTTCGATGTTACAATCGAAGGGTATACGGCGGCTATAGTTCAGCGGCAGAACGCCTGACTGTGGCTCAGGATGTCGTGGGTTCGATCCCCACTAGCCGCCCCAAAAAGCCACGGACCGCGCGGCTCCTGGCCGCTCCCGAGTTGCCGTGATCCCAGAGCTTCCCATAACCTCAGACCCCGGTCAAGAATACGCCAAAGTTCCGGCGTGGCTTGCGTCCTTTGAGCCTCGCCGCTGGCTTTCGAACGGCCACTTCCAGACCGTTGTCGGCAACTTTCTGCCGCGTCCCGCCTTTCACCTTTCCGTGGATTCTGAGGCCGTCGAGGTAGACCCCTCTGACGGCAGCCGTGTGCGCTGCCATTGCCACTGGCAGCCGGAGCCGGTGCGTGCCGAGAGGCTCACCACGATTCTCGTGCACGGCCTCGAGGGGTCGTCGGACTCGCGCTACATGCAGGGCATCGCTGCCCGCGCCTGGGCTGCCGGCATGAACGTCGTCCGCATGAACATGCGCAACTGCGGCGAATCCGACGCGCTCACTCCCACGCTCTACCACTCCGGCCTGTCAGCCGATGTGGGCGCAGTGGTGGACCACTTCACGGCAAAGTTCGGCCTGCGCTCGGTTGCTCTTGTCGGCTACTCCATGGGCGGAAATCTGGTGCTCAAGCTGGCCGGCGAGTGGGGAAACCGGCCGCCGCTCGCTGCCGTCGCCACGGTCTGCCCGGTCATCGATCTGGCCCCCTGCGCCGACGCACTCCACGAGCCGGCCAACCGCATCTATGAAGCGCATTTCCTGCGCCGCCTGATGCAAAGGTTCCATCGCAAGGCCGCGCTCTTTCCTGCCATCTTTCAGACTGCGGGCATTGGCCCGGTGCGCTCCATTCGCGAGTTCGACGACAAGATCGTTGCCCGCTACTGCGGCTTTCGCGATGCAGACGACTACTACTACCGCGCCGCCAGCGCACGCGTGGCGGACCGCATCGCAGTGCCCACGCTGATCCTCGTCGCCCAGGACGATCCATTCGTCCGGCTCTTTCCCGAAACCCGCGCGAGCCTCCTCGCCAACCCGCACATCACACTCGTGGAGCCGCGCCACGGCGGCCATTGCGCCTTCCTGGGCCGCGGCGCCGGCGACGACATTCACTGGGCCGAAGCCGCAGTCATCCGTTACCTGACCGATGTCACCAGAGGCGTCTTTCCGCTCTCCGCCCCGCACCAGCCGAGCGCTTCAACGCTACAATAAGGACTGCGGAAGCCACCTGACGCCTACGGGCGAGTAGCTCAACTGGATAGAGCACCGGCCTTCTAAGCCGGGGGTTGTGGGTTCGA
>JBAUCP010000685.1:0-8474 GCA_049677625.1 Occallatibacter sp.
GGTTGATGCCGATCAGTTGCGAGAGCTGGCTCAGGTCCTGCTGGCGCTGGTCTTCGAGCGTGCCCGCGTCGGCGTTGGGCGAAGCGGACTGGATTTCGAGGTTGAGCTGGGCCAGCGCGCTGGTGAGCGAGTTCACCTGGCTGGCGACGCCGCCGGCCTCCTGGTCGAGCGCCGCGCTCTGCGAGTTCAGGCTGGCCGCGGCATTCGAGACGTCGCCGGCCAGCGTGGACGCGGTCGAGAGCACATCCTGGCGCAGCGCATTGTCGGTCGGGTTGGCTTCAAGCGACGAGAACGAATCAAAAAAGTTGGTAATGTCGCTGCCGATGTCGCCTGCCGCGGAGGTCGACGAGCCGGAATCGGGGGTGAACAGCGCCTGCACGGTGTTGAGCGAGGTGAGACGGACGCCCGATGCCGACTCCAGTTGCTGCTGCTGGTCGAGCCGCTCATTGAGCACGCGGTCGCGCTGCGAGGTGGCGCCGGTTTCGCTCACGCCCTGGCCGATGGAGACGCCGTTGATCTCGATAGGCTGGTTCTGCTGCCAGTCGGGCGTCTCTTCGGTGTAGCCGGGGGTATTGGCGTTGGCTACATTGTTGGCGGTTACGTTCAGCGCCGACTGGTCGGCATCGAGAGCCTGGCTCAGGATGCTGAAGGCTGAGTTAATCGTGCCCATGCCTGTTCTCCGTCGGCGTCCATTCCGAGTCGCTGTACTCAAGCCGGCCGGCGCGCAGCTCGTGCAGCCGGCGCAGAACCTTGAGATTGGCCCGTGTGGCGTCAAGAACGCGGCCAAAGACCGCCATGTCGCCGGCCGCCTCGCGCGCCTGGCGCGCCATCAGCTCCCGGTCAAGCTCCCGGTCAGCGGCGTTGGCCGAGATCAGGTCGCGGTTGAGCGCCTGGCAGGAGAGCGCCAGCTCTTCCAGCCGGTCCGCGTCCAGGGTGGCCAGCGCCCGCGAGGCCTCAGCCACCAACTGTTTCAGCTCCGGATAGGCCGGCCGCAGTCTCAGCTCGGTCATGCCGCCACTTCCCTCTCTTTCCGTTGGCCGGGTACGGGTACTGCTCCGGCGCACGCAGGGATCGCGTGAAAGCGCGCCGAAGATACACATCTCCTGTGGCCGCTGCGCGCCCTGCCTTCAGCCCGGTTCAGGCTTCGTGGCTAGTGCGCGCCCAGCATCGTGTCGATGAGCTTTGAGGCCACTGCGGATGCGGACACGTTATACGTGCCTGCGGCCAGCGCAGCCTGAATCGAGGCCACCTTATCCATGCGCACACCGTCGCCGGAGGCGGCCTCGGAGACCTGGCTGCCGGCGCTGCTGAGCGTGGCCAGGTCGTTGTACGGCCCGCCCGCGTCCGTTGCCGCCGGGGTGCTGCTCCGGGCCGGTGTTGCCGCCGGGGCCGTTGAACCGACTCCCAGCAGCGACCGTAAACCCTCTAAACTGCTGCTCATATCCATACTTCTCTCCTTGCCTCTCCAATCTCTCTGATGCCTCTTCAATCTCTCTGACCTGTGTATCGGCGTGGCAGCCGGACACCTTAGTCATTTGAGACTTCTCATCACGGTATTGCCGTGCAAATCACGGGTTACCTTGCCTGCATCCCGCTGGTTACCTTTCGGCGAGAGCTCGCGGATGATCTGGTCGGCGATTCCGAAGCCGCCGCGCTCGCTCAGAGCCTGGCCCAGCGCCTGGGAGGCGAACTCGGAGAGCGCGCCGCCCGAGCCGGAACCTGAACCCAGGCCCAGCCCGGAGCCATCGTCGTCGTCGCCGCCGAGTCCGTCGCCCTGCGCGTCACCCTGAATCATGGGCTGCAATAACTCCTTCATCATCTGTCCCTCGAACTCGTGCGCCGCGCGGACAAGCTTGGGATTGGCGGCCGGCGTCTGGCCCGAGAGCCCGGCTGCTGCCGCGGCCGTGCGCGCCTGGGAAACCTGTTGCGATCCGGCTGCCAATCCGGGCTGCGATCCCATTTGCAGACTCACATGCATCGAAGACTGCCTCCTAACCCGTTGCCAAGCGGTTCCATTCCGCTCCCTTGCGGCATTTTCGTCCGGCGAAGCCTATTAACTCAACAGATTCCCCGCCTGCCCGATCGCCATCAGATCACTTCGAGGTCGGCTTCCAGCGCGCCGGCCTGCTTCATGGCCTGCAGGATCGAGATCACGTCGCGGGCTCCCGCGCCGGTCCGCTGCAACTCCTGCACCAGATCCTCGACCGTGGCGCCCTCCTTGAGGTCGATCCGGTTTACCGGCTTGTCCTGGGCCTCGACCGTGGTCTGCTGGACCACCTGCGTGGTTCCTCCCGAAGACAGCGCGTTGGGCTGCGAGACCAGGGTCTGAGAGATCACGTTCACGCTCAGGCCGCCGTGCAGGATGGAGACCGGCTGCAGCCGGACCGTGCCGCCGATGACCACCGTGCCGGTGCGCTCGTTGACCACTACTCTGGCACGCGGGTAGACCTCGACCTCGACCGACTCGATCTTGTCGAGCAGCGCCGCCACATCTTCGCCCTCCGCGGGCACGATCTCGATACGCCGGCTGTCGAGCGCCTGCGCGCGGTCCGGGCCAAGGGCCTTGTCGATGGCCGAGGCCGCGTCCTCGGCAGTGTGAAAGTCGGCGTCGTTGAGGACCACGTCAATGGTGTGCAACTGCTTGAGATCGAAGGGCACGGGCTTCTCGACCAGCGCCCCTGAAGGAATGCGCGCCGTGGTGGGATCGTTCATCTGCCGGGTGTTGCCGCCCGCCGAGACCGAGTAGCCGCCCAGCACCAGAGCTCCCTGGGCCTGGGCAAAGATCTGCCCGTCGGGCCCGTAAAGCGGCGTCATGAGCAGGATGCCGCCTTCGAGCGAGCGTGCGTCGCCGGCCGAGGAAACCGTCACGTCGAGCTTGTAGCCGGCCGGGCTAAAGGGCGGCAGCGTGGCCACCACAAAGACCCCGGCCATATTTTTGACCTGCATGTTGGCCGCGCTGGTGGCCCCGGTCTGCGGCACGGTGACTCCCATCCGTTCCAGAATCGAGACCAGCGTCTGCGCCGGAAAGATGGTCTGCTGGCTGTCTCCGGTGCCGTGCAGCCCCACCACCAGCCCGTAGCCCACCAACTGGTTGTCGCGAATGCCCTCGATGGAGGCCACATCCTTGATCCGCGCCATCTGCCCGGCGTCGGCCGTTGCGTCAGGGCTCGCGGCGGGGCTCGCGGAGGGGGTCGCGGCTGCCGCCGGGATGGTCAGGCTGGCGAGGAGTGCAGCCATCAAGACTGCCAGCGCTCTCGAAACAAGCGTCTTCGCCCGCGTGCTCACCCGGCTTCGAATTGTGTTGTCCATCGCCATCTCCGGCCCTGCTCCCTATTCCCTTATCTCTATTCCCTGCCCTTAGAACACCAGCAGCCGCTCAAGAAAACGCACTATCGGGTTCTGCCGGTAGGTTGAGTCGTTCACAATCCCCTTGCCCGTGACCTCCAGCTCCAGATCGGTCATGGCTGCCGACTGGACCTCGTTCTGCGCGCTCACGTCCTCGGGCCGCACCAGGCCGCGCAGCTTGATCAACTGCGTCTGCCCGCTGAAGGTAAGCTGGCGGGTGGCCTGCACCACCAGCATCCCGTTGGGCAGCACATCCATCACTTCGGCGCCGAAGGTGGTTTGCAGGCTCGAATTGGTAGTGCTCTGGCCCTGCGCGGTGAGCCCCGAGGATGCAGTCATGCCCAGCAGGTTCTGCAGGTTGTTGCCGGTTTTGAGGGCGCCGAAGAGCGCCGTCAGCCCGGAGTTGGCGTTCGAGGCCCGCGAGTTCTTCACCTGTCCGTCGGTCGAAGCGGCCAGGCTCTCGGAGACTTCGATGGAGAGGACGTCGTGCAGCCGGAAGGCCTTGGCGTCTGTGCCCAGCCGCACCAGCCGTCCCTCCGAGCTCCAGATGGAGCCGGGGGTGCGCACCTCCTCCGCCTGGGTGGTGTGCACCCGCTGGATGTAGGAGTCGAGCGCCGCCTCGGGCGGCGAGGGCTTGGCAACCGGCATCAGGGGCAGATGCTTCTTGGCGGTTGCAGCCGGCGCGCCGACTAGAGCCAGCGCGGCTATCAGAAGGAAGGCCATGGGGCGTGGGGGCCTCATGGCTGGGCTCCGCCGGTTTCAGGGGCAAGCTGGGCGCGGCCCGGCCCGAGCGCGATGGCGCGCACCACCTGGCCGCCGATCTCCAAACGCACGTTAAGCGGTGAGCCGGCCGGCGCTGGGTTAAGCGCCGTGGCGGCAAGACGCGCATCGACCACCGGCGTCTCTTCCTCCACCACCACCCGGTCGCCGGCCAGGATCACCGGCACATAGGCCGAAGACGCTGCCGGCTGCCTGGCATCTCTTTGCTCCCTATATAGTTGCGGATCGCCGGGCACCCAGATCAGCCGCCCCGGCCCGGCGGCATGAACGGGATCGCGGATGAGCAGCCAACTGCCGTGCGCACCGGGGTCGTCGATCCGGAGCAGCACCTCGCCGGGCGTGATCGAACGCGCCGCCGGCGTCTGCGCGGCCGCCGCCAGCGCCAGCACGGCCAGCCCGATTCCTATCGCCAACGAAACTCTATCCAGTTTGTTCACTGATGATCACCGCACATACTTCATTTGTTTGTTCAATTTCAATGGGTCATGTTATTGACCTGGCCGTACATATCGTCTGCGGCCTTGATCACCTTGGAGTTCGATTCGTAGGCCCGCTGGGCCAGAACCATCTGCACGAACTCGGTGACTACATCCACATTCGAGTTTTCCAGGTAGCCCTGTTGCAGCGTGCCCAGGCCCTCGGTGCCGCCGGGGTTGCCGAGCACCGGGTCGCCGGAGCTGAGCGTGGCCTGGAGCAGGTTGTTGCCCATGCTTTCCAGGCCGCCGGGGTTGGGGAAGGTGGCGAGCTGAAGCTGGCCGAGCTGGGAGGGATTCTGCTGGCCGGGCAGGGTCGCGTTGACCACGCCGTACTGGGTGATGGTGACCGCTGTGGCGTTGGGCGGAATGGTGATGGTGGGAATGATCGGATCGCCCTCGGTGGTCACCAGCGTGCCCTGGTTGTTCAACTGGAACTGCCCGGCGCGGGTGTAGGCGATGGTGCCGTCGGGCCGCTGCACCTGGAAGAACCCCGCGCCCTCGATGGCCACGTCGAGCGGGTTGTCGGTCTCGTTCAGCTCTCCCTGCGTGGCGATGACCTCGGTGGCTGCCGATTTTGTTCCAAGTCCGATCTGCAGCCCGGCCGAGACCGTGTTCTGGCTCTGCGCCGCGCCCGGCGTAACCAGATTCTGGTAGACCATGTCCTGGAACTCGAGACGCAACTGGCGAAAGCCGGTGGTGGAGGAGTTGGCCAGGTTGTTGGCGATGGTGTCCAGGTTCAACTGCTGCGCGCTCATGCCGCTGGCGGCGGTGTATAAGGCTCGAATCATTTCTTCTCCTTTAAAAACAGTGATCAGTGATCAGTGAACAGTGGTCAGTTTTTTCTGTGCTGCTCGGGTCTGCTCCGGCTTGTATTAACTCCCACTGTCCTCCGACCGTTATTCGAAAATCTCCGACCCCTGAAACCTGACAACTGAAAACTGATCACTGTCCACTGACCACTGTTCACTGACCACTGTTCACTGTCCTCACACTTTCGGCAGGTCCTCGGTGGCGAACTTGTTGAATTCGGTGTGGAAGATGGTCAGGGCGCGGAGCATCATCTCCGCCTGGCGCTGCATCACGATCAGGTCCAGCGAGCCCTGGATCACGTCCTCATTCGCTGCTTCGATGGCGCCCTGATGGATCGTGGCGCTCTTCGAGAGCACCGGCTTCACATCCTTGGGCGCGATGTAGCGGTTGGCCCCTTCGGGGGTAAGCTGGGTTCCGGCGGGAAAGGTGAAGACGCCCACCGAGCCCACCGCGCCGCCATCGACCGAGAGCACGCCGTCGGCGCCCACCGCGACCAGGCCCGGCGGGACTCCGATGGGCTGGCCGGCGGTGGAGAGAACCGGTTCGCCGGCATCTGTGACCAGTTGCCCGTTGCCGGAGCGATGGAAGCCGCCGTCGCGGGTGAAGCGCAGGCCGTTGGCGGTCTGGACTTCGAAGAACCCCTGGCCCTCGATGGCCAGATCGAGGGGATTGCCGGTCTGCTGGAGCGCGCCTTGGGTCATGCTGAGCTGGTCGCCGCCCAGCAGGCCATAGTTGTTCACCGTCTCGCCCAACTGCGAATCGAACGCATCGGGGCCGAGCAGCACCGAGCGGAAGTACTCCCGCTCGGCGCGATAGCCGGGAGTCTGGGCGTTGGCCAGGTTGCCTGCCGCCGTATCCATGGCCTGGGTGCGCGCCTCCAGGCCGGTCATCGCCGCGTAGTAACCGCTGTCCATCGTGAGCACTCCTGACAGGCAGAGAAACCTGCAGATGAGTGACCGCAAGTGGGACACTGGGATTAGAGCGAGTTAGGAATAGGGATGAGAATGGAGATGGAGCGGGCGGGATCGATGGATCCCGCGCTCGAAGAGGAAGCCGGATTGGGGTGCGGCAGCTATTGTCAGGGCCAAAGCCCTGACCTACCGGTTATCGGACCGGTGCTTCGGGCAGCTCTACTGCAGCCCGTCGCAGACGATGGTCACCGCGAAGTTGGCGTTCTCAAAGCTGTAGGCGTGGTTCAGTTGAAACTCCGGGGCCTGGACGTGGAGGTTGTAGTCGCGTCCGGTGATGACGGCCGGGACCGAGAGGCCGCAGTGCGCGGCCAGCTCCGGCACCTTGCCCTTCCAGGCGCCGGCGAGCATGTTGCAGATCTCGCCGATGGCGTCCTTGACGGTATGGTCAACCGAGTCGAATTCCATGCCGGTCATGTGCGCGGCGATCTTCATCGCCACCTCGCTCTGGGAGCGGAAGACGCAGGCGCCCGAGAGCAGCCCGCCGAAACCGACCACCGCGGTGACCGATTCGGACTGGCCGGGCTCGGGATGCGCGCTCTCGCGCTGGCAGTTCACGCCCAGCATCAACTGAAAAACCTCTTCGACTGTTGCATCCAGGTTCCTGGGATCGGAGACCTGCTGCACAGATTCACGCAACGAGACCGACATGCTACTCTCCCCTTCTTGATTGCCAGCGGCGCTCGCGCCAGCGCGAGTCCGCGCATACGAGCCATTGCGGATACCGTTTAAAAGCATGCCGCCTGCCTCTCGGTTATGCCGCCCGTACCAGCGGCAGAACTCTTTCCTTCACCTGCTCGGCCGTGAACGGCTTGCGGATATAGCCGCGCGCCCCGGCCTCAATGGCCTGCTTGACGTGCTCTTCGCTGGACTCGGTGGTGATCATGACCACCGGGACGCCCGGAGCCAGGTTCTGGGCCTGGATCTGGCGCAGAAACTCGAGTCCGTCCATCGAAGGCATATTGATGTCGGAGAGAATCAGGTCGACCTGGTTGAGCTTCAACACGTCCAGCCCTTCGACGCCGCTGCCGGCCTCGTGCACGGTGAGCGGATCGAGACCCGCCTGGCGCAGTGCGCGCTCCACAATTTTGCGCATCACCGAGGAATCGTCAACGATCAGGGTTCGAATTTCGCTCATGCCGGGCTCCTGTGCTCTTTTTGACTATCGGCAGCAGGATGGAATCCATGAGCGCGGGGGCGGAGAGTTGCGGCAGATTGTTGCGGAGGTAGATTTTTCTAACGGAGTGGCCAGTGTGGCGTGTGGGAAGTTCATCGCATCAGTCGGTCATCCCAAAAGCGGGTCCCTCGACTTCGTAGGGAGCAAAGAACGCTCCCTACTCCGCTCGGGATGACAGCGCATTTTGTGAAGCGAACTTCGGTGATTGCAAATTAGCGGCCGACGGCGGCGCCTACTACGTCCTCGATCGAATCGGGCTCGGGGACGGGGCCGCGCTGCGGACGCAGCCAGAGCCGCAGCCACAGGCAATCGTGGACCCGCACCAGCCGCGACTCCACCGGCTGGACGCGCTCGATGGCGCGGACCATGGAGTGGGCCAGCGCCGACTCGGAGACGGCCTCGGTCAGTTCGACGTGCGGATAAGTGGCGGCGAGCTGGCGGGCATACGCGGCGCGGAACAGCGATCCGGGGACCAGCCCGCTTTCGACGCGCAGGCCAGTCATCCGCTCCACAGCCAGCGCCAGCACCGAGTCGGGACGGCTCTCGAAGCCGATGTAGAGGATTTTGCCTGCGGCCACGCGCAGTGGCAGCGCGCCAAAGGCGTCGGCAAAGAAGCGCGGGACCAGCGCCGCCATCCCTTCGGCGTCGTGAAACTCGACGCCCAGCACCGGGCAGCTCCACTGCAGCCCCAGCGCGCGGGCCACCTGCTCCTCGGTGGCCGACTGCTGCGAGACCAGCCACTGGCCGAGCCGCCCGACGCCCGCGGTCTTCTGCGCCTCAAGCGCCTCGCGCAACTGGCGGGCCGTGATCCAGCCCTGCTCCAGCATGGCCAGGCCGAGCGGGATGCGGTGGCGATGGCTCTCCGGCGCCGGGCCGCGCCCGTCCATCTCGCGGCGCAGCACCAGCTCGACGCATGCC
>JBAUCP010000686.1:0-2740 GCA_049677625.1 Occallatibacter sp.
CATTCTCATTGCGCCGGTTGAAGCCGCGGCGCTCAAGCTCTTCGATCGCGAGTATTACGCCGGCCTCGCCGTCACGCTGCGCCGCAGCGAAGAGGTCGACCTCGAAGTGCTCACCGCGCACTTGGCCGGCGTGGGCTACACCCACATGGACCTGGTGGAAATGCCCGGCCAGTTCACCCGCCGCGGCGGCATCCTCGACGTCTACTCGCCGGAAGCCGACCGCCCGGTGCGCATTGAGTTCTTCGGCGACGAGATCGAGACCATCCGCAAATTCGATCCCGAAACCCAGCGCTCGCAGAGCGGCCTGGATGAAGCCGAGCTGCTTCCGCTCACTGAAACCCCCGTCACCGAGCACCTGCTCGCCGCCGTCAACGCGCGCCTGAGCAAACAGCGAGTCGAAACGGAAGGCGGCGCGGATGACGAAGAGCTGGCCATTGAAGCCGCGGCTGCCGGCGGCGTCAGCGTCTTTCCCGGCTGGGAGTTTTTCGCCTCCGTAGCCGGCGCGGAAAAATCTCTGCTCTCGCTGCTGCCCCGCTGCGCGCTCTTCGTCGATGAGCCCGCCATGGTCCGCAACCAGATTGACCGCTGGTGGAACAAGGTGGAGCAGCGCCATGAGCGTTCCGGCATCGGCTCGCTCATCCGCCCTGAAGACATTTATCTGCGCCCCGAAGTTTTGCAGGCAGCGCTGGCCGCGCACATGGGCCTCGATCTCGATCAGCTCGGCGCCGTCGACGTCCTTGAAGAAGACTCGACGCTTGGCGAAATCGAGTTCAGCACCCGCCCCACGCTGCGTTTTCACGGCTCCATTCCCGCGCTCACCGAGCAGCTCAAAAACCTCATGCAATCCGAGTCGTGCATCGTCCTGGCCGCGCCCAATCAGGGCGATGTCGAACGCATGGCCACCGTCCTGCGCGAGTACCAGATTCCCTACCGCCTCGGCAGCCGGCTCACGCACGCCGGCGAAACCATCCTGGAAGAAGCCAGCTACATGGCCGGCGATCTGCGCGTGCCCGTCATCGTGCGCTCTCCGCTGGCCGCCGGCGTCAGCTTTGTTGATGCGAACCTGATCCTCTTCGGCGCCAACGACCTCTCAGACGAGGCCGACGTGGCCGCGCGTCCCGAGCCCAAGCGCTCCAAGACCGCGGCCTTCGTCTCCGACTTCCGCGACCTCGCCATGGGCGATTACGTCGTGCACGTCGAGCATGGCATCGCGCAGTATCAAGGCCTGAAAGAGATCGTGCAGGATGGCCTCTCGGTCGAATTCATGATTCTCGAATTCGCTGAGGCCGCCAAGCTCTACGTCCCGCTCACGCGTCTCGACCTGATCCAGAAATACCGCTCCACTGACGCCGGCCCCGCGCCGGTGCTCAACAGGCTCGGCTCGCAGCAGTGGACCAAGACCAAGGCCCGCGTGCGCAAGGCCATGCAGGATATGGCCGGCGAGCTGCTCAAGCTCTACGCCGAGCGCCACACCGCGCAGGGCACCGCCTTCTCCAAGGACAACGAGTTCCAGCGCGAATTTGAAGACGCATTCGACTACAACGAGACCGACGACCAGATCTCCGCCATCCGCGCCATCAAGTACGACATGGAATCCACCACCCCCATGGACCGCCTGCTCTGCGGCGACGTGGGTTACGGCAAAACCGAAGTGGCCATGCGCGCCGCCTTCAAAGCCGTGCAGGATGGCAAGCAGGTCGCCATCCTCACACCCACAACGGTGCTCAGCTTCCAGCACTTTGAAACCTTCAAAAAGCGTTTCGCGCAGTTCCCCATTCACATCGAGATGATCTCGCGCTTCCGCACCGCGAAGGAACAGAAGGATATTGTCGAGCGCGTCGAGACCGGCCGGGTCGACATCCTCATCGGCACCCATCGCCTGCTTTCGAAAGACATCAAGTTCCAGGACCTCGGCCTGCTCGTCGTCGACGAAGAGCAGCGCTTCGGCGTGCGCCACAAGGAGCGCCTCAAGCAGTTGCGCAAGGAGATCGACGTGCTCGCCATGTCTGCCACGCCCATTCCGCGCACGCTGCACATGTCGCTCGTGGGCCTGCGCGACATGAGCGTCATCGAGACGCCGCCCAAAGACCGCATGGCGATTCAGACCGTCGTGGCCAAGTACGACGAAAAGATCATCCGATCCGCCGTTGAAGTGGAGCTTGAACGCGGCGGCCAGATCTACTTCGTTCACAACCGCGTCGAATCCATCTACGAAATCGCCGCGCGCATCCAGGAGCTGGTTCCCGCGGCGCGCGTCGCAGTGGGCCACGGGCAGATGAGCGAAGGCGATCTGGAAAAAGTGATGCTCGCCTTCATGCATCACGAGTTCGACGTGCTCGTCGCCACAACCATCATTGAAAACGGCCTCGACATTCCGCTCGCCAACACCATGCTCATCAACCGTGCCGATCGCCACGGCCTGAGCGAGCTCTACCAGTTGCGCGGCCGCGTGGGCCGCTCCAATCGCCGCGCCTACGCTTATCTGCTCATTCCCCCGGAAGGCGAATTGAACGAGATTGCCCGCCGCCGTCTTGCCGCGTTGAAAGAGTTCAGCGACCTCGGCGCGGGATTCAAGATCGCCGCGCTCGATCTCGAATTGCGCGGCGCCGGCAACATGCTCGGCGGCGAACAAAGCGGCCACATCGAAGCCGTGGGTTTCGAACTCTACACCTCCATGCTCGAGGCTGCTGTCAAGGAGATGAAGGGTGAGGGCGCCGAGGAACGTCCCGCAACCCAGCTC
>JBAUCP010000687.1:0-3063 GCA_049677625.1 Occallatibacter sp.
GTGGACGACTGCACAACTCTCTCGCAGCTTGCACGGACAAGCAATTGTCTGGAGGTGAATTCGAAGTGATTTCTGGATGATTTTCTAAGTGCTTGAAAACTGGAGATATAGTACGATTATTCGCAACCGGTTCCCCCGTTCCCCTCTGCATGGAGGCTCAAATGCCTGGCTTGCTGCGCTTTGGGCCCTTTGCGCTTGACCTCGAGACCGCGGACCTGCATGGGAAAGGGCGAACCGTCCGTCTGCCGGAGCAGCAATTTCAGATTCTGCAGATGCTGCTGCAGCGCGAGGGCGGAGTCGTCTCCCGCGAGGAGATTCGCAAAAAACTTTGGCCCAATGACACGGTGGTTGAGTTCGATGGCAGCATCAATGCCGCGATCCTCAAGCTTCGGGCTTCGTTACGCGACATGTCGGACGATGATGGTTTCATTGAAACCGTTCCGCGCCGCGGCTACCGCCTGCAGATTCCCGTCGAGCCCCAGGTGCAGAGCCCATTCCAGGCTTCGCCTGCCGGGATCAAAAATACTCCTCTCGTAGGCCAGAGAGTCTCCCACTACCGCGTGCTCGGAGTGCTGGGAGGCGGAGGCATGGGCGTGGTTTACAAGGGAGAGGATCTCAAGCTGAACCGCCCTGTTGCCTTGAAATTCCTGGCCCAGGAACTGGCAACAAGCCCGCTCACCCTTCCACGCCTCGAACGCGAAGCGCGCACCGCTTCTTTGCTGAACCATCCCAACATTTGCACTGTCTACCAGATCGGAGAGCACGAGGGACAGCCTTTTATCGTAATGGAGTATCTCGAAGGCGAGACTCTGCGCGAGCTGATCTCGAGTTCCGTAGACTCAACGAATGGCGACGGGCACAGCTTGCCCATCCCTCAGTTGATTGACATTGCGATTCAGATCGCTGAGGGCCTGGGCGCCGCCCACTCCATGGGCATTATTCACCGCGACATCAAGCCGGCGAATGTCCTGGTCACCACCAGGGGCAAAGTAAAGATTCTCGACTTCGGAATGGCCGGAAAACTCAAGAATCTGCTCGCGGAAGACTCGACGGAAGCGGAATCCTCGCAGGCGCCACTTGCAACCGGAATCGGTCTTACTTCTGGATACATGGACTATAAGTCGCCGGAGCAGTTGAGAGGAGAGCCGCTCGATCAGCGCTCTGACTTATTCTCTCTCGGCATCCTTTTCGCGGAGTTGTTC
Source organism: Occallatibacter sp. (assembly GCA_049677625.1). Lineage (GTDB taxonomy): Bacteria > Acidobacteriota > Terriglobia > Terriglobales > Acidobacteriaceae > Telmatobacter. The sequence goes on from JBAUCP010000687.1 coordinate 1,203, forward strand.
GGTGGAAAGCATCCCTTTCGCGGAAAAACCGCCGCCGAAACACAGGAAGCCATTCTGCACGACTCGCCCATGCTGGGAGCAACGCTGCCCCAAAGCCTGGTTGTGCTCATCAGACGCCTCTTGGTGAAAGAACTTGTTCTGCGCTATCCGTCCATCGCGGAAGTGCGGGCAGACCTGGAACGGCTCAACGCCACTATGTCTGAAGTGCAGGAGTCTCCGGCCCTCGCCCAGATTCCTCTCATCGGCCGCGAGCAGGAATTCACTGAGCTGAAGCGGCTGCTGAGCGAAGCCCAGGCCGGGCGGGGTTCGATGGTCATGATCGGCGGTGAGCCGGGGATCGGCAAGACGCATCTTACCCGCGCGATTCTTGACGAGGCCAAGCACCGCGGCGCCGTAGGCGTGGTCGGTCACTGCTACGAGATGGAAGGTTCGCCTCCCTACGTGCCGTTCGTCGAAATGCTGGAGTACATCACGCGCATGGCGCCCCGCGAAGGGCTCCGCTATTCGTTGGGCGATGACGCGCCGGAAGTGGCCCGCTTGATGCCGGAGTTGCGCAATATGTATCCCGACATTCCGCCGGCAATCCAGCTTCCGCCGGAACAGCAAAGACGTTTCCTGTTCAATGCCTTTCGTTCTTATGTAGAGAGGGCCGCGCGGGTTACGCCGGTGGTGGTCGTTTTTGAAGATCTGCACTGGGCCGACGAGCCCACCTTGCTTCTGTTGCAGCACCATGCACAAACGCTCGCTACCACGCCGATGCTGGTCATCTGCACCTACCGCGACGTAGAGCTGGAAGTGACTCGTCCCTTTGCGAAGGCCCTCGACACATTGGTGCGCGAAAAGCAGGCCGCCCGCATGCCGCTGAAGCGGCTGCGCCTCGATGGCGTAAGAAACATGCTTGCCGCCATGAGCGATCAAACGCCTCCTCCCTCGCTGGTGCGCGCAATCTTTGACGAAACCGACGGCAATCCATTCTTCGTGGAGGAGGTTTTCCGCCATCTTGCGGAAGAAGGCAAGCTTTTCGACGAGAATGGCAAGTGGCTCCTCAACCTTCGCGTCGACCAGCTCCAGGTTCCGGAAGGGGTTCGACTGGTACTTGGGCGGCGTTTGGATCGGCTCGGTGAAAGCACACGGCATGTGCTCACAACTGCCGCCGTGATCGGGCGAAGCTTCAGCCTGCGCCTTCTTGAACAACTTGAAAACAAGCAACCGGACGCCACTCTCGATGCAATTGAAGAGGCTGAGCGTGCGCGTCTTGTGCTGCCCGAGCCTGGGGGGCGCGACACACGCTATCGCTTCGTACACGAGCTGGTGCGGCAAACCATGGCTGCATCCCTGTCGTTGCCACGCAGGCAGCGCCTCCACGCGCTCATCGCCGACGGCATCGAGAAGGTCTACGCAGGGCATCTCGAGGCTCAGGCATCGCAGTTGGCGCATCATCTTTACCAGGCAGGAGCCATGGCCGATCCCGAAAAGACCACCACCTACCTGGTCCTGGCGGCTGCACTGGCCCGCGCCGGATCAGCCCATGAAGAGGCGCTGGAGCATCTGGATCGCGCCCTTTCGCTCTGGGGCGAGGATAACAATCTGCAGGCGGCGGAATTGATGGATCAGAGGGCAAGCACATTGCGTAGCCTGGGACGGCCGGATGCGGCAGTAGCCAGTTATCGCAAAGCCATTGACTTATATGAGGCCGCCGGGGCGCTGGCCAAGGTGGCTGAAGCCAGCATTGCCCTGAGCTACCTGCAAGCCTGGAGACTCGATTCTGACGCCGCCAATCGGACCATGGAGAGAGCGCACAACCTGATATTGGGCCAGGACCCGCAACTCGAGCGCAGCGTTCTTTCCATGCGCGCAGCCA
>JBAUCP010000688.1:0-4480 GCA_049677625.1 Occallatibacter sp.
ACGCCAACGAATACAAAGGGCAAGAAGAGCCGACCAAAGACCAAGCTTGGTATACCGGCTCTGGAACATTCGAAAGCCGCAGTCCTGCGGAGCCTTGGTTCTCCCGACTGAGTGCGGGGATATCAGCATGCCATCGATGAGTTCGTTGCCTGGTACTGTTCTGAACCACGATTGGCCTTCAACAAAACAGTGGTTTTGCGCTATCGCTTTCACCTGGAGGGGCGCGGCCTCGCGCCCGGGACGATCAACGTGCGAATCGCGGCCGTGCGACGGCTGGCTTACGAGGCGGCTGATTCCGGACTGCTGAGCCCTGAATTGGCCGCCGGTATTCATCGCGTTAAAGGTGTCCGCAAGCTGGGCTCTCGTTTGGGCAACTGGCTTACGGCGGGCGAAGCAGCAGCGCTCTGGCAGGTACCCGACGGACAAACTCTTACCGGAAAGCGCAATCGGGCGATCCTGGCCATTCTGCTTGGTTGCGGTCTGCGTCGCCGCGAACTTGCTGAGCTGACGCTGGAGAGCTTGCAGCGTCGCGAGGAGCGCTGGGCTATCGTCGATCTTATTGGCAAGGGAAGGCACATTCGAACTGTTCCTGTCCCGAATTGGGTGAAAGAGACGCTTGATGTGTGGTTGAACGCAGCCGGCATCGAGAGCGGTCCTCTCTTCCGATGTGTCTGTCGGGCGGGCAAGCCATGGGGAGATGGCATTTCAGAAAAGACCGTCTGGCACGTTGTGAAGAAGACTGCTGCCAGCATGAACATTCCACGTCTAGCGCCTCATGATCTGCGGCGGTCCTGTGCGAGGCTCTGCCATGATTCGGGAGGCGAGCTTGAACAGATCCAGTTTCTCCTCGAGCATGTCTCTGTGCAAACCACTGAACGCTATATTGGCTGCAAGCAGCGTCTGAGAGTCGCGGTCAACGACAAACTCGGTATCGAACCCAGGTGAGTCGGCTGCGCAGCACTTGGACGTACAGGCAACAATTCGGCCAAGTGCTCTGCTCTCCATGCTCGATGATCGCATTGCGATTTGCACTCATCGAAACGAGTGAACCGGAAGGGCTCGCTGCATCTCAGGACGAATTAGCTGTATCTCTCTTGACCTTTTACTCGGTCCGCAGGGCGTCAATCGGATTGATTGAAGCCGCTCGTCGCGCTGGGATCAATCCGGCGACTGCGGCGCAGATTCCCAGCATCATCATTCCTCCCAGATATGCCCACGGCGTCTCAGTATTGACTCGGTAGAGGAGTCCCGCAGCTAGATGAGCAATATAGACGGCACCCGGAATGCCCAAAACAGCGCCAACCAGAATTGGCACCGCGACGCTGCGCAATACCATCGAGACGACGCTGAATCGCGACGCACCCATGGCAATGCGGATTCCAATTTCACCGGTACGCCGGGCAACGAAGAACGCGATCACTCCGTACAGCCCGACCAAGGCGAGAGTGAGAGCGATGAGGCTGAACAGGGTTGTGAGCCACGCGATAAGGCGGTCTTGGATGAAGTTATGATCGACCTGCGCATCGTAGGCGGCGAAATAAAAGATGGTGAGATTGGGATCGATGTCGGCCAGCGTGCGGTGAAGCGTTGCTTCGGCATCCTGCTGCGGTCGCGCGAACTGGATGATCATCGAATCGACGAACATCGAGCTCTGTTCGGAGGAGACGGCTTCAGGAGCAGTGTAGCCAAGATACTGCTGCGAAAGCGGACGTAGAAAGAGCGGGGGTACTTCGCGGCGAGGATCATTCATTTTGAAATCGGCAAAGACGCCTGTGATTTCGAAGGAGCCGGAGTTCTCCGGGGACACAATCCCGAAGTGCCTGCCGACGGGGTTCTGGTTGGGAAAAAAGTGCCGCGCAAAGGACTCGTTTACGAGCGCGACCGGAGTCGAGGTCTGCGAGTCCTGCGGGGCGAAATCCCGCCCGCGCACAATAGAAACCCCGACGCTTGGGAGGAAGCGATTGCTGACGCGGTCCCATAAGGAAAAGCACTTGTCGCCGGGACCAGGGGCTGGATGGCCCTGCTGGACAATGCAGGTTCCCCACGCATTTCCGTCGAGCGGTGTGTAGCGGGCCAGGCTCACATTGACGACAGAGGGTAGTGATGAGACGCGGTCTTCAATCTCGCGGTAAAGAGCCGGAAGACGGTCGACACTATAGCCAGCGCCTTTGGGATCGAACCGGATGACGTAACGGTTGGCGGTAGCGATGCCGAAGTTCTGATGCTCGAGGTTGGCCAGGGACTCGGCCATGAGAAATGCCGCGGACAGCAGAACGATCGACAAAGCGACCTGAAGAACCATGAGGCCTTTCTGAGGCAGGGACGAACGATCGCCGAGGCTGCGTCCGGTGGCTCGTAATGCACCCGCGGCATCCACATGAGACGAAAGCCACGCAGGGGCTATGCCGAAGAAGATGCCGGTGGCGAGTGAAACAAGGAAAGCGAACCCAAGCACAGTCAGAGACGGAGTGGCCTGAATCGGCATGGCGCGCGCCTGCGGAAACGCAAGAGCCAGTATGATGTGCGAAAGCGCGTAAGCAACTGCCAGTCCGGCTGTTCCCCCGATCAGACTGAGCAGCAAACTTTGGGTGAGAACCTGGCGGATAATCCTGGTGCGGGCTGCCCCCAGTGCCATGCGCATAGACAACTCCGCATGCCTCGCGGCTCCCCGGGCTAGCAGGAGATTGGCGATATTTACGCATGCCATTAGCAGAACGGCGCAGGAGAGGATCATGAGCATGTGCAGCCCCTGGCCTGTTTGGCGTTGCAAGGTCTGGATACCCCCACCGCCGGGAACAAGCACTACGTGTTGCCGGGGAATGAGCGCTGCTCCACCATGGCCTGTGTAGCCCGCCTGCTGCGACATCCATTGGCGCACCTGAATGGAAAGCTTCGCCTGAAGGGCCTGGATGTTGGTGTTCCGGCGCACTCTTCCCAGTAAATAAAGCCAGGATTCGTCTTCGTCGCCTTGTCTCCAAAGGGACGTGCCCGAGCCTTCGATTGTCGGCTCGTTGGAGAGCGGTATCCAGATGCCAGGCGGGCGCTCGATGATGCGATCACCGAAGAACCCTGGTGGCGCTACACCCGCGACGGTAAACGGGTGCGTTTGAATATAGACTGTAGAACCAACGATGCCGGACTCGCCGCCAAAGTCGGATTGCCACGCGGCGTAGCTGAGGACGACAACGGGAGCGGCTCCGGACTTGTCATCGTTCGGGGTGAGTGGACGGCCCGCATAGGCGACGACGCCGAGGGCCGCGAAGAAGTTGCCGGAGACATACTCTGAGCGCAAAGGCTTGGCGGGAGAAGACCCGCTGCGTACGGCCAGCGAAGAGCCTCCGGCTTGCAAAGCCGCCAGTTGCTCGAACTCCGGTGACGATTGCTGCAACTGGAGGTAGAGGTCGTAGGGAAAGAGGTCGTAGTCGCCGTTATCGTTTTCGAAGCCGTCGAAAAAACAACAAGTGCCCTGATCGCCGACGCGATAGAGGCTGGAGGGGTCCGCGACGGGAAGAGAGCGCTGGAGCAGACCGTGAACAAGGGTGAAGATGGCGGTGTTCGCGCCTATGCCGAGCGCGAGAGTGAGGACGGCGGCCAGCGTGAATCCCGGTGCGTTGCGAAGCTGGCGTAGTCCATAGCGGACATCCTGCAGGATTGATTCAAGCCACAGCGTTCCGCGACGTTCCCTGCAGGTTTCTTTGGTCTGCTCAATGCCGCCGAACTCGATACCCGTTAGGCGGCGGGCTTCGCCCTCCGCAATGCCCGACCGAACCTTATCGGCGACCTGCGATTCGAAATGAAAGCGTAGCTCTTTGTCCAGCTCGGCTTCCATCTGTTTACGGGTGAAAAGCCTGCGCAACCAGCTCATCAGATTCCCTCCAAGGTTCCCTTGACAATGAGACCTACGACGTCGGTGAGACGCGCCCAGTTTTCGGTTTCGGATTTCAGATGGGTTCGGCCTTTGGCGCTGAGCTCGTAAAACTTGGCTTCACGGCCTGTCTCGGAGGGCTTCCAGCGAGATGTTAGGAGTTTTTTGTATTCGAGACGATGGAGGGCCGGATAGAGAGACCCTTGCTGGACCTGCAGCGCATTACGTGACATCTGCTGGATTCTCTGCGCGATGGCGTAGCCATGAATGGGACCGAGAGCAACCACCCTCATGATAAGCAGATCGAGGGTCCCTTGCGGAAGGTCGAATTTGTCTTCGATTTTCTTCATACCTTTACCTTCTACATATACAACGTTACATGTAGAAGGTAAAGGCATCTCGCCGCCGAAGCCGGCGAATATCTGCTGCGCGGTGTTCAGCAAGAGAAACTCACCAGGGTGAACTGACGCGTACAGGGCAAAGCACTCATTGAACGATTCAGATCGACCTTGGCTTCAGCAAGTGGCCGTAAAACGTCAGGACTCTATCGGAGCTGCTCCGCGCGATCAGGCGCGATGACTGGCAGGAGGCTGTGCGGAGCAGGTCGGATAGAGC
>JBAUCP010000689.1:0-1749 GCA_049677625.1 Occallatibacter sp.
TTCATGCACTGGCCAATGCGTTCGACGCCTATGTTATGGATCCTATCCATGGAGTGAATCTGCGCGCGAAGGATGGCCGGCAGGTGTTTACCTCAGCTCTCGAAGGCGTGGAAGATGGCGGACTGACAACCTACGGACCAGTGGCCATGGGCAAGGAATTGCGCGGAGAGGGGTTGGAAGGTTTGGCGACCTCGTTGAAGGGTTACTTCAGCGATCGGTACGGACTGTTTCTGGACGGCGCTGGAGCAACGCTGTGCGAGTACTGGTATCTGATGAATGTGACGGCGCTGGCATTTGGCCTGATCCGGTTGCGCTTCGGGCAAGATGTGGAGTGGCTGGACAGGGTGGAGCGGAGTGCAGCGCGGCTGAAAGAGATGGCGCAGCAGCTCCGCTACGACTTCAACAGCCAGGGCTATGATTTTTCTAAAACTGCGTCCTTCACGAACCAGAATATTTATCGGCAGCCCGACGCAGTGGGCGGCTACAGCTACGTAATGCTGCTGGCCTGGAAGCTGACCGGCAAGGAGTTTTGTCTGCAAGAGGCCAAGACAGGCATCGATCGCTATCTGGGTTTAGCCGCGAACCCGTGGTATGAGGTTCCAAGCGGTGCTATGGCGATGCTAGCGGCTTCACGGCTGGAGGCGATGGGATATCCAACCGACTCACGAAAGGCGCTGGGATTCGTTCTTGATCCAAAGACCGGGCTCATGGCGACGGGGCGATGGGGTGGGCGCGAGGTGAACGGCCTGATGGCAGGCTTCCGTACCGAGCCCGCCGGCCAGGCATACAGCATGGAGTCGATGGTGACGCTGCCCTATCTGCTGCCTGCAGTGCGATTTCGTCCCGCGCTGGCAGATGCGGTGGCGCGCTACGCGTTGAATGCGTCTGCGAATCTGCGCTGGTTCTATCCGGAGTATCTGCCGCGCGAAGACCAAAGCCGTCCGGATCTGCCGGCGATGGTTCCTTATGAGCGGTTGAGCCGCGATGAAAAGGGACATAGCCCTTACGCGACCGGTGACTTCGCAGGACACCGGTCGGTTTACGGGGGCGCCTATGTGTTGTGGCTGGATAAGATGCTTCAACCCCAGGACGACCCCTGGCTGCTGCGCTGGGACTTAAACAAGACGAACTTTCTGGATCGCGATCTGCCTCCGGCATCTCTCTATTACAACCCCTGGCCCACGGAAAAGCGTGTCACGATTGCGACCGGTGGGGCGCAAAGCCGGGTTCACGATCTGACGCGCAGGCAAATGCTTCAGTCGCAGGGAGGAAGAACGGAACTGAGGCTGGGCGCGCGCGAGGCGCGGGTGATTGAGATTCTGACGTAAGACCCGACGTGCACTGCTTACTGTTTGCGTTGCAGGGGGAGCTGGGTCAGAAGCTCTCATGTGTGAAATACGCGCGTGGCGATTTCAGATGCTGCATTAGCAGAGTAAGGGATCGCGCCCCCAGTAACTGCCGGCTAACTTCTATCTAAAGATCAGAGTTAATTTCTGCCAAAACTGGTGAGAATGTGAGCAATTTTATACATAACTCCGGAAGCGTCGTAAACCCACTACATTATAGCACATATTATGCAAACGCGTAAGGACCATTCGATGCAGCGGATTTCTTGAGAATCTCCGAGAATCCTTCAGAATGCATGATTTGCGTATCTGCGCGGATACCTCACGAGATAGTTTGCCGTGCGAATCCCTGCCCAGCGCCCGCACCGCATAAGTTAGGCCTCTTCTTCAGGTCTATAAGTGT
>JBAUCP010000690.1:0-7746 GCA_049677625.1 Occallatibacter sp.
CCGTTCCGCTGTGAACCCCGCCCACCTGCACGTCTGCTCCCTCAGCCAGGCCCGCAACATTGTCGAATTGCGTCTTGACTTCGTAGGTGGAGCGAAACAGATACTCCTTGCTCCCGATAATGAAGACCCCGGCAGCCAGAATTGCCAGCGTTCCAACGATGAATGCTCCCAGCCGTGCCACTCTCGACATATTTCCCCCTACGATTGCTTCAGAAAATCCTTCACGAACGCGATGTCGCTTCGCTGAAGGTCTTCAAACTTGCCATCGATCACCACGTCACCCTCATTCAGCAACGCCAGGCGGTTCGCAATTGTTTTAGCGCTATGCAGATCGTGAGTCACGACGATGGATGCCATCCGGCGCTCCCGCTGGAGTTTAAGAATCAACTCGTCGATCTCACCGGAACTGATTGGGTCGAGACCCGCCGTGGGCTCGTCGAGCAGCAGAATCTCCGGCTCCAGAGCCAGCGCACGCGCCAGGCCCACGCGCTTTTGCATTCCGCCCGAGATATCTGACGGCATCTTTTCCAGATCGCCCTCCATGCCCACCTCGGCCAGCAACTGCCTTACGCGGTCGGCTCGCTCGGATTTGGACATGTCTCTGCGATGGTGTTCAAGGGGAAAGGCCACGTTCTCCTGGACGGTGAGCGAATCGTAGAGTGCCGCCTGCTGAAACAGGAAGCCCATCTTCTTCCTGATCTCGCCCATCCGATCGAGAGCCAGGCCGGCAATGTCCTGACCATGGATGCAAACCGATCCCGAGTCAGGCTTCTCAAGGCCTATGATGAGCCTTAACAGCACGCTCTTTCCCGTGCCGCTGCGTCCCAGCACGGCCAGGGTTTCTCCGCGGCCTACACCGAGACTGATCCCATTCAGGACATTGTGACGCCCGAAGGTCTTGTGCAAATTCTCGACTGCGACAAACGGCGCACCGCCGTCTTGCTCTGGTTCCGCTTGCTTCGTCGCAGTGTCATAAGCGATGGCCATGTTTGTTTCACGAGCGCTTCAAGCAACGGTTAATGGAAGAAAACGAGGATGAATTTCACCAGCACTACGTCTGCCAGGATAAGGAATAGCGAGGCCAGCACGACCGAGTTTGTGGCCGCCCGGCCCACACCTGCCGCGCCTCCCTGCGTGCGCATCCCCTGAAAGCACGCGATGAGCCCGATGATGAGGCCATACACTGCGGTCTTGAATGTCTGCGGCAGGAATGCGTTAAAAGTGGCGCCATTAAAGCCGCTTGTGATGAATTGATGGAACGAGAGCGGCTCAACCAGAGCCTGTGCAACCCAGCCCGTCAGTAAGGCGAATGCGTCGGTGGCGATGGTCAGCAGCGGCAACATCAGGATGCAGGCCAGTATTCGTGTCGCTGCCAGTAGCCTGTAAGGGTTGATCGCTGATGCCTCGATGGCGTCGATCTGCTCGGTCACTTTCATCGATGCCAGTTCCGCACCCATGCCGGCGCCCACGCGCCCACTTACCACCAGGCCGGTAATGACTGGACCCATTACCTGGACAACGGAATACACGAGAGTGGCAGGAAACATCGATTTGGCGCCAAATCGGGTGAGACTGTAGCGGGCCTCCAGCGAGATGACAACACCAATTGCAGAGCCTGCCATGGCGACCAGCGGGAGAGACTTCGATCCGACTTCGTCGAGCTGACGAATCAGCTCGCGCCATTCGAAGGGAGGCGTTGCTCCGGCCCGCAGAACCTGCCAGGAGAAGATGCCCAGGCTGCCAAACCACTCGAAAAACCCGTTAATCAGCCTCGTTGCAGAGCTTGCGACAGAGGAGACGAGTGCGGTCCGCCGCACTGGGAGCGGAGGGTTTAGACCCGCAATGACTGGATATCCGCGATCGCTCATCAGTTCTGACCTTGAACCGTGGAGCCATGCCCGTTGTTCAGATGCATCCGCGAGAGTAACGAATGGGGTCCGCTATAGAAAAACTCCAGCGCAATGTTGCCTCCCATATATCCCAGCAGGCTGTAGTTGCCCATCCGGAACGCATCTTTGGCGCCGAAGCGGTTTGGAAACCAGCCGTAAACAGCGGTCATCGAACCCGCATAAGGTGCAATAAGGGAGGGCAAGGAGAAGACAAGATGGCCGTCTTCGCCACGGCGTGCCGTCATGGTTGAGATCACTGCATGGCGCAACCGCGGCAATACGCCCCTGCATTCGCACCGGTAGTACAAGGTATCTTCCTTAAAAGCTTCTGCCAACCCGTACCGGGTCGTGGTTCCGATAGCCGCAATGGCAAAGTCGGAACCGAATCTCTTGCTGAAACCTTCAACGCCCTGATTCCACTCCGGCGGCGCATTGCTGAGCTGGTTGATGCCAGCCGCGAACGCGGCGCCGGCAATTGGATACGGACCGAAGGCGTCGAAGACGTAGTTTTTTGCCTTTGTCCTCTCCGTCGGCCGGACGTAGGTCAGGTCCAGATCCGCAGGAGCCTTGATTCCAGTAGTCGTCGAGTAGTCTCCCGATGAGGACAGCGATTGCGATCTTGCTTGCACTGACAGTGCTGCCATGACCGCGGTGACCACTACCAGGAGCATCGCCCGATGACCCTTCATGCCGGCAGGCTTATTGCGCGATTGGTCGGCGCGTCCTGCTGCCAGACCTGTCCGCCAGGCCAACAAGCATTGCGATTCCGATCCCCGCTTGGATGACCTCATCGTCTCTCCTCTGATCGGCATCGCCTATCTCAGGCGCGGCTGGCGTGGTCAATGAACTGTCGCGCGGCAAAACCATGCTCATACAGATATTTGCAGAGTGGATGCCTTGAGGGATGGTCACATTTGATCTGAATCGCGAGTCGCCCGCCTCTGCATCAACCGCGACCTCTCTGCTGGTGGCATTCGAATCGAATAACTGGATGTAGAGCAAAAGTGCACAGACGGCAGTTCTCCTTCCGGGCGATGATGGACAGAGATTGATGGTAATCGCAGTTAATCCTTAGACAGACTGCCCCAGGTTGAGCCCGCTCCACACAAAGTGACCCGGGACTCCGCTACTGGCGCCAGGTGGCGAGGGATAAGTTGCTCTCTTTCTCGTTAGCGCCGCCTTCACGATCTCGGATCAATTCGCTGCGGTCCCCATTCACTCTTCACCAATGTGGCTGCTTCACGGGCATGAACAGACCACCCCAAACACTCTGCCCGCAATGAGGTAGCATTTTGCCGAGCAAGACCAACACCGTGTTCGATCCCGTCTCCTTTCTGGCAAATGCCGGGCTGGGCCGAACAATGATTGAATTGAAACCAAAGGAGACATTCTTTTGCCAGGGAGACCCCGCGGATTCTGTGTTCTATTTGCAAAAGGGCCGCGCAAGGGTCACTGTCGTTTCTGAAAAAGGCAAAGAGGCCACCATCACGCTTCTATCCGTCTCCGATTTTGTCGGGGAGGAGTCTCTCGCTACAATCGTCGGGGTACATCTGGCCACCGCCACTGCCGTGAACACCTGCACTGCGCTCAAGATCGGCAGGGCCGAGATGATTCGCGTAATGCATGATGAGCCGGCATTCGCCGATATATTTCTAAAGTTCCTGCTGGCCCGCAGCATGAGAACCCAGGCAGATCTTGTCGATCAGCTTTTCAACTCCAGCGAAAAGCGCCTGGCGCGGATCCTCCTGCTGATGGCGGAGTTCGGCAAGCCGGGTGGACCGGATACTTCAATCCCGCCCATTACGCAAGAAACTTTGGCAGATATGATCGGCACCACGCGTTCCCGCGTGAGCTTCTTCATGAATCGCTTCCGCAAGCTCGGCTTCGTAAGCTACACCGACCGCATCCAGGTACATAAGTCGCTGCTCAACGTCGTCCTGCTCGACCAGTTGCCCGACCAAAACGCGCAGAAGCCTGCCATTCTCCCCATCCAGTAAGCTACTTCGGCTCAGTGCTTCGCGCACGCACGGCAAATGGTTCCGGAGCTGCGCCGATAAAGTGGAAATGGATAGCAGGTAACGAGCGGAAGAGTCAATTATGGGAGCGATTGTTGAGGAGATGGCCCAATTGCGCCGGAAGCCCGTTGCTCAGCTAACGCCGGAGCCCAATTTGAATCGAGAACATTGACCAGCGGCCAGGGATTGCCAGCCAGATCATAGTGAAACTCGCCCTGCCCATCGACCACGAGCCTGCTTGCCGGATACAAAAATCCCGTGCTCTTGGTATTGTCGATGTCATTTATATCGAATTGACCCACCATAAGGTCGAAGGATTGGGATTCCGAGCCGGGATTGCCTTCGTCGGATTGAAGCGTGCGGTTGGTGATAAATGTAATCTGCCGCCCGGTTGGCGTTACAACCATCTGGATAAAGGCGACGTCAAAGCTGAGCTCCCCGGTAATTGTGCAAAGACCGGCCGCCTTTGTTTTGGAAAGTGCGGCGACCAAGCCTTGATCCTGGCCCTCCTCGAATGCCTGCGAGAGAAGCTGCAACGATGATGGCGTGGTGTAGTCGTAAATGGTGAGCGTTACGCCGATCGTGTCACCGCCTTGGCCGTAGGTGGCTTGAATGCTCTCTCGATTTGGACCGCTGGAGAAGCACGGGGCGGTTCCCGCCGCAAATAAGCCCACGAGCAGCAAGCTGGAGGTTCCCAGCTTGCGACCGCATCGAATTATGCTCGTGAGTAGTCTCATTTTGCGATCCCCCAGGCTATCCGCCCTATCCAGAAGCCTTTTACGCTGTGATCGTTGCGTTATGCTGCGGACTTCTTCTCCCGAGGCTTTTGGGCCTCGACGAGCTCATCGAAGATGGCTCGGTATTGGATCATCGCGGTGCGGAGTTCTTCGGTGCTTGCTTCAGGCCGGCCGGGACGTACTGCAATGGCGTGCGCCACGCGGTAGTTTTCCATCACGCGAGGGTAAGTGACGGAGACGTCCGCGGCGCGCTGCTCAAAGCTGTCTTTGGGATAGCCGCGGGCCTCAAGGAGCGCGGCGATCAGGTCGTCGGCCTCGGTGACCGCCGCCTTGGGGTGGTCGACGAAGCGGGATTGCACCGTTTGCCACTCGGCGACGAACCGCTCCCGTTCGGTGGCGCCGAGTTCGCGGATCTTCAGTGCATCCACGCGGGTTTCACGATCGGCCAGTTTTGCTTCGGCCTTGCGCGAGGAACCATGCACCACAACCGCTCGGTCGTATTCCGATCCGAAACGATTGCGGAGCGCCGCTGTCTTGTTCCTGCGATGTTGAAGATATGCGGCAACAGCGATCAAAACGAAGACGGCGAGCACAACCGCCGTGACAATGAGCTGGGCATTCGTGAAGTGATATGGCATTGCATTCTCCTGTGCGGGATTTCCGCGACGGCAAAGGGTTGACGGGGGAGGCTTCCCAGGCGGGGAAGAGACCTGCACAATCCATCATCGGCGGCCAGTCGAGGGAATGCTGGCCAGAATTGCTCAGTGCGTGAAGTAGGGCAACGGGCAGGCAAGCGATGGCGATCGCGCGCGGCGAAACGATGGAGAGCCGCAAAGCGGTATTGCGGCTCAGCGGCTGAACGCCAGCACGCCTCCCTTGAGATCGACTGAGACCCGGGAGATGCCGAGCGCTGCCGGGCTCATCAGCCCGTCGAAATCGAGCTGCGATTGTTTGGGGTTGCTGACCAGGATTGCCGGTTTCTGATGAAACTCCTCATCGCCCAGCCTGACGGTGTGCAGCCGCGCCGCTTTGCGCGCAAAGTTGCCGATGTTGTCCGGCTCCTGGATGGCGTCGACTCTTACGCTGGAGCCCGGCGCGGCCGTGTCGAACAGCACCAGGGAAGCCGTTCCGGTGTCGAAGACCAGATGCACGGGCACATGATCGATCTCGGCGTCGAATGCGGCCAGGCCGCGGTCCAGCCGCAAGGGAATGGAGACCGACAGCCCCGGCAGGGGGCCGAAGCGAATCACCCGGGCAGAGTAGTCGATGACGAAGGCTTTCTGGCCCAGCACATCCAGGCCCACAATGGCGTCAATGCGAACCGGAAGGATCTTGTTGAAGAACGAAAGGTCGGCGGTCACGACCTGAAGATTCGACCGCTCGACCGGGCCGAACCCAAGCGAGGGCAATATCGCCTCTTCGCCGCGCTCCCTGCCGCCCAGAATGACGATGCTGGCAGACGCTTCGATCTGAAGATGAAGCTTCCTGGCTATCCTCGAGTCAAGGATGGGAATACTTGTTCCGGTATCCACAAAAAAGTTCAGACCCTTCAACGGTCCTGCCGATCCATGCGCCACGATCAGGTAGTCGTGATAAAGATCGAACCGGACAGTAACTTTGGCCGTATCGTCCATTACCGGGGTTGGCTGTGAATGGTGGATGTCAGCCGCAAGCGCCTGACAAGCCGCGGACATCCAGGCCAGGATGCACAGGAACAAGTAACGGCGACTGTCCATGGTCCTTTTCCTCTCACTGCGAAGCGATCATCGGTGAGAGGGCCAGGTACCTCAATTCACTGGGCATAGATTGCAGGTCACGCGTTGGTTGCACACCTGGAGAGAAGTTGGAGAGGCGCGGAAGAGGAGTGTCTTCTGAAAAAGAGTTGAAGAATACAATTGGATATGGCATCAAGAGAGAGAGGCAAATGCAAAGATGCTGGAGCTTCCCCAGAACGAAGAGCTACCGTCGCGCGACGGATTCAACACTGTCCGGTTTGGGGAGTTCGAGGCCGACCTGCAATCCGGCGAGATACGGAAATCGGGTAAACGCATCAAACTTCAGGAGCAGCCGTTCAAGATTCTCCAGATTCTGCTGGAAAATCCCGGCGCCGCGGTGTCGCGCGAAGAGCTGCAGTCGCGCATCTGGCCCGATGTCAGCTACGGGGACTTTGACCACGCCGTCAATGTTGCCGTGGGCAAGCTGCGCACTGCGCTCGGCGATTCGGCCGAGAGCTCTTCGTTTATTGAGACCCTGCCGCGGCGCGGCTACCGCTTTGTTGCGCCCGTGGAATGCCTGCCGGCTCTGAGCCATGCAGCCCGGTCACCCTCCCCGGCGACAGCGACCGGCGGGAGCCCTCCTGGGGAGACATATAGGGCGCGGCATCTGCTTTTTATCTCTCTGGCTGTCATCGCGTGCGCCGTGCTGCTGGTGGCGGGCGTGTGGCTTGGCCGCCGCAGTGTCCGTTCAGAGCCGCTTTATATTCAACGCCTTACTACGATGCGTGGAACCGTCTACTCCGCCCGATTCGCGCCCGGCGGACGGACCGTGATCTACGCCGCTTCGTGGGAGCGCGCGCCCGTGGAGCTGTTCTCAACCGACCTGAAGTTCACCGGCTCACGGGCGTTGGGGCCCGAAAACACCGATCTGCTGGCGGTCTCCTCCTCGGGTGAGATGGCCGTGCTACAACCGGCTGAACCTCTCTTTATAACGGCAATGAGCGGCACCCTGGGCCGGGCGCCACTCACGAGCGGCGCTGCGCGGCAGATTGCCGAGGGCGCCGAATGGGCTGACTGGTCGCCGGACGGAAAGACGCTGGCCGTAGTCCGTAGTGTGGGGGGTAAACATCGGCTTGAGTTTCCACTCGGTCATCTGCTGTACGAGACTTCCGGCTGGATCAGCCACCCGCGGGTCTCGCCCGACGGCCGCGAGATCGCCTTTCTCGACCACCCCACCTACGATGACGACGACGGCGTGGTCGCGGTTGTCGATCTCGAAGGAAAAAGGACCGTTCTTTCCTCGGGATGGGAGAGCGAGGAAGGACTTGCCTGGTCGGCAAACGGCAAGGAAGTATGGTTCTCAGCCACCCAGGCTGGTTTGCAGCGCCAG
>JBAUCP010000691.1:0-6309 GCA_049677625.1 Occallatibacter sp.
GTAATTTAGTCACAGCCTCTCAGGATGACAGCGTGTTTATGATGCGAACTTTGGGGACAGGACACTAGGCCGCTGGAGCAGTCTCAGATTTTTCCTTCTTTCTGAGATCGCCTGTGGCCGCGCCGGCGGCCAGTTCTTCGTCGGTGAAGAATCGGCCCGAGCCGTCGAGTTCGCCGGAGGCGAGGCGGCGGTCAACCTCAGCGAGCGCTCGATGAATTGCATCGTGAAGCTCGTCTGAACTCAATCTTTCCACCGAGTCACCTCCTCAATACTTTGCCAGCGCGCGGGATCGCTAACCTGAAGCGATTGACCTCTTCGCTTCTGAGCGATGAGGATACGCGGGTTAAGTGAATTATCGTAGATTTCGGCCTCATCCGCCAGCGGCAAGTATAGATTGCGCATATTCCAGACACCCGCCAGATAGCGACGACGAATCACATCGGGCGGAATTCCATGGCCTCCCTCCGCTACTCTGCGAGCAACTCGTTGAACTGCCAGTTCACTTGAAGGGAGCCAGAAATAGATCAGTGCAATTCGCCATCCGTCTTTTTTGCACCGCTCGAAGAGATTCAAATAGGACTTGCCGGCGCAGGTAGTTTCCAGAGCGAAGCTGCTCCCATTCTCAATGAGTTGGCGCATGCGCTCTAAGAACTGCCGGCCTGCAGACATGGCAACTGTTTCCGGGTTTTCTCGCGAGATCGTTCGGGCGATTTCGTCGGCATTCAGGAATTCATGCTGACGCAGAAAGTCCGGCAACAAAATCCTTGCGGCCGTTGTTTTGCCGGCGCCATTCGGACCGCCAAGGATGAAGATATCCTTTCCTTCTTCTCTCAACGGCCCGCTCCCGCTTTGCTTACGCCGGCTGCAGCTCCCGCTTCTCGTCCTTCTTCTCCACTACCGGACCGTGGGTCTCGGCGGTTGGCGGAGGGGGCGCGTCGCCGATGCGCTTCGAGTAGGTGCACACCACCGTGCTTTCTTCGGCAGCCGGCGCAGTCTTCTTGCCGCGCTTCTTCGGCGCTGCCTCTTCTTCGGCGGCCTTTTTCTTGTTCGGGCACTCGAGATACACGCCCGACTTGAGCGTCTTCTCCACCAGGTACGGGCTGCCGCACTCGGGACACTTCTTCGGCACCGGCTTCAGGTTTGAAGTGAAGTCGCACTTGGGATAGTTGGTGCAGCCCCAGAAGATGTTGCCGCGGCGCGCCTTGCGCTCGGCAATGTCGCCGTCGCCGCACTTGGGGCACTTCATCCCTTCAATGAGATTCTGCTTGATGTATTTGCACTTCGGATAGCCGGAGCAGGACACAAACTCGCCATACGCGCCCTGGCGCAGCACCAGCGGCTTGCCGCAGGCAGGGCAATCCTCGCCGGTGGGCTCGGGCGGCTTCTGCTGCTGCTTCTGGCTCAGCTTGCGGAAGGTCTTGCAGGGCGGATCGGCGTTGTAATCGGGGCACGACATGAACGGCCCGAAGAGCCCGCGCCTGAGCACCATTACCTTGCCGCAGTTCTCGCAATACTCCTCGGTCTCGCCCACCTCCTGCGCCTCGGGCGTATTCAGATCGGGCTTGGCGGAGATGTTTTCCTTGGTGAAGGTGCAACTGGTCGGATCTTTCTTGTTGTAAGCCGAGCATGCAAAGAAGGTGCCGAACTTGCCCCACTTCAACACCAGCGGCGACCCGCACACCTCGCACTTCTCGCCGGTCTTCTGCTCCATCCGCTTGATGTTTTCCATCTGCTTGGCAGCAACTTTCAGCTCGTCCTCGAAGTGGTCGTAGAAGCCGTTGAGCAGGTCGGTCCACTTCTCCTTGCCTTCTTCGATGTCGTCCAGTTCTTCTTCGAGCCGGGCCGTGTACTTGGTGTCGAAGATGTAAGGGAAGTTCTTCACCATCAGGTCGCAGACCACCACACCAATCTCAGTTGGATAAAACCGTCCGCGCGAGCCGCCGTGCTTGACCACATACTCGCGGTCCTGGATGGTGTTGATGATCGACGCATAGGTCGACGGACGGCCGATTCCACGCTCTTCGAGCTCCTTCACCAGCGAGGCTTCGTTGTAGCGCGGCGGCGGCTGGGTAAAGTGCTCTTCGGGGTCGAGCTTTTCAAGTTCCAGCGTCTTCACGCCGTCCAGGCTGGGCAGCCGGTTCGTGCTCTCGCCGTCCTCGTCCTTCTTGTCTTCGGAGACCTCGTAGACCTTCAGGAAGCCGTCAAAACGCATCACCGAGCCGCTCACGCGGAAGTCGTAAGTCTTGCCGTTGGTCTTCGACTGCGCGGCAATGTTGGCCGTGGTCACGTCGTAGACCGCCGGAACCATCTGCGAAGCCACGAACCGCTTCCAGATGAGCGTGTAGAGCTTCAGTTGTTCGTCGCTCAGATAGCGGGCAATCGACTCCGGCGTCCGCGCGGCATCTGAAGGCCGGATGGCCTCGTGCGCATCCTGCGCGTCCTTCTTGCCTTTGTAGACATTGGGCGTGGGGGGCAGATACTGCGGGCCCAACTGCTTGCCGATCCACTCCCGCGCGCCGGTCACTGCCTCCGGCGCCACGCGCGGCGAATCGGTACGCATGTAGGTGATGAGGCCGGTGGTGCCCTCGGCGCCCAGGTCCACGCCTTCATAGAGCCGCTGCGCCACGCCCATGGTGCGGCGCACATTGAAGCCCAGCTTGTTGGCCGCGTCGCGCTGCAACTGGCTGGTGATGAACGGCGCCACCGGCCGGCGCTGCTGCTCGCGGGCCTGCACTCCGGTTACCGACCAGCGCGCACCTTCAAGCGCGGCCAGCACCTCGTCCATCGGCTTTTTGCCGGGCAGAGCGCTGGAGATGAACTGGTCCTTGCCGTCCTTATCCTTGCCGTTGGCCACGCGCGCCGGCTCGCCGTCGATGCCGACAAACCGCGCCTTGAACTTGTCGCTGTCGCGGCGCTCGGGGTGAAGGATTGCGTCGAGCGTCCAGTACTCGACCGGCTGAAACGCGCCGATCTCCCGCTCGCGCTCCACGATCAGGCGCAGCGCCACGGTCTGCACGCGGCCTGCGGAAAGCCCGCGCCGCACCTTGTCCCACAGCAGCGGAGAGATCTGATAGCCCACCAGCCGGTCCAGCACGCGCCGCGTCTGCTGCGCGTCTACGAGATTTTGATCGATGTCCCGCGCGTGCTTGAAGGCGTCCTGCACGGCCTTCTTGGTGATCTCGTTGAAGGTCACGCGCTTGATCTTTTTTCTTTCCTTGGCGTTGGTGCCCAGTTGCAGCGCAAGGTGATACGCAATCGCTTCGCCCTCGCGGTCCGGGTCAGGCGCAAGATAGACTTCGTCGGCCTTGGCAGCCAGCTTCTTGAGCTGCTCCACTACCTTCTCTTTGCCCGGAGACACGACCAGCTCCGGCTCGAATGTCCGCTTCTTCAGCTCCACGCCAATGTCGTTCTTGGGCAGGTCCATGATGTGGCCCACGGAAGCGCGCACATCGAAGCCTTTGCCCAGATATTTCTCGATCGTCTTCGCCTTGGCGGGGGATTCGACGATCACCAGTGATCTGCTCGTTGCCATCCTGAACTCAGTTCCCTCTCTACATCACCCGGCGGCGCCGGGCCTTCCTGTTTTTTGACGCGCCTGAAGCGCCGTCAGTCGTATTGCATGCGCGGATTCAATCCAATTCAACCCGCTTTGCGGACCAGTGTCTCCCGGCTCGGGGAAAAATCTGTCCGCAAGTGTTGCACCGTACCATGGAACACCAGCCTATTTCCACTCACCGCGAGGATTTTCGCCCCTCCCGCACTCCATTCCGGGCCTACTCAATGCCTGATTCCGAGGACGAGGTTTTCCGCGCAAACGCCTGCTGCATCGCCTGTTGGAGGCCGCATCCTCTGGGTAAATCCGTTTCCGGATTGATTAGACGGAAAAAAATCCAAATCTCCGCACCCAGGGTCCCCGGCACAGCCGCCGGCCACTGGAGCCTGGACCGCGGAAGCGGCCTTTACAGCGTCCTGACGTAATTCTTGCCCGGCAGGCAGCGCACGCGGCCCGCCATTTCCAGCTCAAAGAGCGCTGTAAATACCTCTGAAGATGTGAGTTGCGTCTCCAGAAGTTCGAGAATCCCGTCAATCTGCAGGCTTTCGTCGGCGCGCAGAACCTCGAGCACCATGGCTTCCTCAGGCCGCAGCGTGGGATCAGGCAATAAGGATGCGGCGGTGTCCGCTTTGGATTCAGCCCCCGCTCCTGTCCGACCCTCGGCTTCGAGCTCCAACCGCACCTGCGAGGGCAGCTCCTCCCACACGTCTTCCCAGGTCGCCACCAGCTTTGCGCCCTGTTTTATCAGCGTGTTAGGCGTCCACGATCCCTTGCTGGTCACGTTGCCCGGCACCGCGAACAGGTCGCGATTCTGGTCGGCGGCGCACCGGGCCGTGACCCGCGTGCCGGAGTTCTCGCTGGCCTCCACTACCAGCACGCCCACGCTGAGTCCGCTCAAAATCCGGTTCCGGCGGGGAAAGTTCTGCGGCGCCGGAAAAGTGCCCATGGGCAGCTCGCTCGCGATAGCGCCGCCGGCGGCCAGAATCTCTGCGGCCAGCTTCTTGTTCTCCTTGGGATAGACAACGTCAATGCCCGTGCCCCACACCGCCAGCGTGGGCATGCGCGCCGCCAGCGCACCCCGGTGCGCGCAGGAGTCGATGCCGCGCGCCATTCCGCTCACGATCAGGAGCCGCCGCGCCGCCAGATCGCGGGCCAGCATCTCGGCCACGCCGGTTCCGTAGGGCGAGGGGTGGCGCGTTCCTACCACGGCGATCGCCGGCCTGCGCAGCAAC
Source organism: Occallatibacter sp. (assembly GCA_049677625.1). GTDB lineage: Bacteria > Acidobacteriota > Terriglobia > Terriglobales > Acidobacteriaceae > Telmatobacter. Next base: position 4,786 of record JBAUCP010000691.1, read on the forward strand.
GCGACGTCGCCCATGAGCCACAGCACCGGCGGCGGGTCGTAGATCTCCCTGAGCCGCTCAGGATACGCTTCGCTCCCAAAGCTCACTATGGTAGCGCCATGCTCTCGAATCCTTCCCCACTCGGCCACGGCTGCGGACCGCGCCTTGCCATCGAAGATGAACTGCGCGGCCTCGGCCGGAAAACGCAGCCCTTCGAGCGCCGTCAGCGGCAGCTCAAAGATGCGGCTGGGCGATTCGAGTTCCTTCACCGCATCCAGAATCCGCCTGGGGCCAAGTCCCGGAGCCAGCGACAGCGCCAGCCAGGCAAGCTGTTCTTCCTCCAGCTCCGCGGCCGGCGCAGGATTTCGCTCGTCAGGATTCCGGTCGTCAGGATTCAGATCCTGGGCGGTCATCGCAATGCCCCTCTCATCCCGGATTTGCACAAGTGTAACCGCCCCCGTGAAGTCTCACTCTGGTTTCGGTGGGGTTGGCGGAAAACTTATTCTGCCTCACCGGTTCAAGTCAAGTTCCGTTACCGAATGCCCGGAAGGTTGGTTACTTACCGAAGGTTGACCAACCGATTACCGGAAGTCGAACAGTTACTCCTTTTAGCGACTGAAAACCTCTCGTCTTCGGTGACAATCAAGAAGTCATCTTCCCTTTTATTGGTTCTTAGCCACTGCGCAAAACCGCAGATATTAGAAAAGGATTCGCGCAAGGATCGGGAGCAGCCTTGCCGCGATTGGGTCAGACATTGAAGCTCGGAAATCTTTATCGGCCGGTCCTTGCTGCCTGCCTCCTATATAGCGCCCTGCTGGGCCATTCAGAAGCTATCCTCCAGACGCTTCACGGTCACGTTCGCACAGCCGTGCTGCGCGGGCAGGCTGCGCCGGCGGGCCTGATGCCGCAAACGCAGCGCATGCATCTCTCCATCGTGCTGCCGCTGCGGAATCAGGCTGGGCTCACCAGCCTGCTGGGCCAGCTTTACGATGCCTCCAGCCCCGACTATCACAGGTTTCTGAGCGCGGCCCAGTTTACCGATCAGTTTGCGCCCACGGCCGAGGACTATGAGGCCGTGGCGGCCTATGCAGAGGCCAACGGCTTTACCGTAGACGCCGCGCCGGCCAACCGGCTGGTGGTGCCCATCAACGGCACGGTCGCGCAGGTGGAGAAAGCTTTTAACGTGAGGATGGGGCTCTACCACCATCCCACCGAGAACCGGCTCTTCTTCTCGCCCGACCGCGAGCCTTCACTGAATCTGAGTGTGCCCGTGGCGCACATCGCCGGCCTGGACAACTATTCCGTACCGCAGCCCATGGTCCATCGCGAGCCCACGCCTGAGGGCGGCGTCAGCTATGTGACGGCTGGCTCGGGTCCCGGTGGATCGTTCCTGGCCAGCGATATGCGCGCCGCTTACTACGGCGGAACCGCGCTCACCGGAGCCGGACAGACGGTGGGCCTGCTCGAGTTCGACGGCTACGACCCGAACGACGTGAACCTGACCTTCACCAGCGTGGGCCAGTCGTACAGCGTGCCGTTAAACAA
>JBAUCP010000692.1:0-4738 GCA_049677625.1 Occallatibacter sp.
GTCGCGTTCATCCTGATCGGCCTTGTGCCGCTCTTTGAGTCCATTGTCCGCTTCATTCGCATCGGCCGCGGAACGCTGGTGCCCACCGCGCCCACGGAGCACCTGGTGGTGAGCGGGCTTTATCGCTACGTCCGCAACCCGATGTACGTGGGCGTGCACACGGTGCTGGTGGGCGAAGTGCTGCTCTGTGAGAGCCGCGACCTGGCGATCTACACAGTAGTGTGCTGGCTGGGCTTTCATCTCTTCGTCTGCTTCTATGAGGAGCCGACCCTCACCCGCCGCTATGCGGAGGAGTACCTGCTCTACAAGCGCAATGTGCCGCGCTGGCTGCCGCGGCTTACGCCGTGGAAGGGCGATCCGGACGCGGGCAGGAACCTTTCCGCCTGAGCCAGTGTCAAACAAAGAGGGGCGAGGCGAAGAGACGCGGCCTGCGCAGCGATTCAGCGCCGGAGTGTACCCTGAAAGCAGGCGTTTGGTGCGCGAGGGCGGAGATTGCGGAGCAAAGGGTTGCGTGGAGTTCCATTGGCAGGTCCGATTTTGACAGGGTCGATATTGAGAAATTCGATTGTGACACGGTCGATTGCCGTTTTGTCCGGCTGCCTGGCGCTTGCAGGTGGCGTGGGTACGGCCGCCGGCCAGGCTGCGCCGGGCAAACCCTCCGGCGATAAAGAGCAGAAGCCCGCTGCCACCACCATCACGCTGCCGCCCTCGCCCCAGGCGCTGCTGCCGGACGCCTTTGACGGATGGGTTACTGCCGGGCCCATCCAGAGCTTGAGCGACCCGGCCCAGGCCGATGCCGCAAACGCGGCAGCGCTCAAGGAGTACGGCTTTACCTTCGGGGCGCTGGCCCACTACCAGCGCGAGGGAGACACGCTGACCGTGCGCGCGCTGCGCTTTGCCGATGCCAGCGGCTCTTACGGCGCGTACTCGTTCTACCGGCCCAACGGCTGGGCCAAGGAGCAGATCGGCGCCGGTGCCGCGTCGAACAAGGGCCACGTGCTCTTCTGGCGCGGCGACACGGTGGTGGACGCAACCTTCTCGCGCGTTGGCCCCATGTCCGCGGGCGAGCTGCGCGAGATCGCGGGCCAGTTGCCCGAGCCCGGCGGCGACAAGTCCCTGACGCCGCCGATTCTTGCCTTCCTTCCGCAGGGCTCTCTGGACGGCCAAACCACCCACTATGCGATGGGTCCGGCGGGCTACACGGGCGGCGCAGGCGTGCTTCCCGCGGGCGTGGTGGGATTCGATCGCGATGCCGAGTCGGCGACGGCGAGCTACTCCTTGCCCTCCGGGCCGGCCACGCTCACCATCATCGAGTACCCCACGCCGCAGATCGCCGAAGCCCAGGAGGCGGCCATCCGCGCTTACATCAAGGCCGGCAGCCAGGCGCAGCCGCCGTGGCCGAAGCCGCTGCAGGACTCCGATGTGGCCTCGCTCGAGGTGCGGCGCAGCGATGTGCTGGTGGCGCTGGTCAGCGGCGACGCCGTTCCCGAAGAGAGCCACCGGCTGCTGGAGATGGTCCACTACGAGGCCGAGCTGACCTCGATTCCGCAACCAACGGAGTCCGATGTTTCGAAGACCAGCCGCCTGCTGATGGGCATCGCCGGGATCGTGATCGTCGGGTCCCTTGCGGCCATCCTGCTGGGGTTCTTCCTGGGCGGAGGAAGGGCGCTTTACCGCATCGCGCACGGCAAGCCTGCCTCCTCCGTCTACGACGAGGAGTTCATCCATCTCGATCTGCGGGAAGAGTGGAAAGAAACTACGGCAGCCGTCCCAAGGCCGCATCCGAAGGGTTAACGGGGAGCTAAGCCTGTGGAAAAATGGACATAAATCCTACAAAACACCGGTAAATATCGGAAAATAACGGACAAACAAAGGCGAATATATAACGAAGTTTTGTGCTGCGTCCAATTGGAGCGGCTCCCTGTAACTAGTTGAAAAAGGAATATTTATTTTCGTCCACAATTCTCCTTGACACTGCCAGCCCCCGATCCTAACATGCAGCCAGAAAGTTCTGATGGTTTTGCCTCCGTTGGAACTATTCTCCCTAAGGATTGAGCTGCCCTGTTGCCGGGCGGCTCTTTCCGTTTTTGGGGATAGGTTTTGCGGGGTCAAAATCCCGCCTTTTGGGGCTCTCCGTCCGCCGCCGGCACCGGATCGCTCCATTGCCTGCCGCAAGCCTCGCACCGCCAGGTGTTGACGGGGTCAGTGGCTTCGAGAATGGGGTCCTGGGCGCGGCAGGAAGGGCACACAGGCGGCTCGAAGTCCGGCGGTGTCTCCTTCGATTCGTCGATGACGTTCTGTGGGATCGGACGCTCGGCAATCAGGCGTGCCTCGTTGAGTTGGTCTGCGGCGACCAATATGCGTGGACTCGTCATGTCGAGATCGGCATACGGAGAGTAGATGCCGGGACCCTCCATCCAGCTCTCGATGCCCGCGCGCCGCAGCACTTCGCCGATCTGCCATGCGTGCTGGCGATCGCTGCACTCGCAGAGCAGGGTCTTCCAGGTGTATTCGTGAGGCGCATCGTTATCTGCGTCATCCGCGTCTGCTGCCGGCGCGGATTCGCGCATGGGCGGGTTAACCTGGGCTGCCGGCTCTCGGTTCGCACTCTGCGCCAGATCGAGGCCGCGATGGCCCAACTCGCCGCGAAGAGACTGCTGCGCCATCTCCGTCAGGTCAGCAAAATCGAGTGCGAGCTCCTGGAGCTGCACATCGCTCATCTGGCGGTAGTGCTCGGTGAGCCTGCGCCATTCCTCAACCGGATCGATCTGCATGGGCAGCAGTATAGCCGCGCTGCATGGGGCGGCATGCACGCGGGTCAACTTTACCTTCTCCCGGCCGAAAGATACAATTTGAAGAACAGGCCGACGTAGCTCAGTTGGTAGAGCAGCTGATTCGTAATCAGCAGGTCGTCAGTTCAAGTCTGACCGTCGGCTCCAGCCGGATTTTTCCTCCGTTGTTGTTCCTGTCGGCCTCTTCGCGGTGAAGAGGCCGTTGTCATTTTCGGCTCGCGTGGTCTCGATGCGCTCGCCCGGCAGGTACCTAGTCGTGCACGGGTTATCCACGTATTTTTTTGTTGCGCCGGTAGTTCTCGACTGCTTATCCACGCATACTCTTGGCATAATCGTGAGCAAGAGCGGTTCCGAAGAGAGCTGACGTGGGAGCGCCGAACAGTGACCAGCTTTAGCCGCCAGGATGTACTGCGCATTACCCAGATCAGTTCCCGCCAGTTGCAGGGGTGGGAGCGCGCCGGAGTGATTCCACAACAGCAGGCCTACACCTTTCAGGACCTGGGCCAGCTCAGAACCCTGCGCGTGCTGCGCGAGGAAGACGTGCCTGCGGCTTCAATCCGCGATTCGATCCTGGCCATGAAGGCCGTAGCCGGGATGGCGAATCCGCTGCTTGAGGCCTGCGTGGTTCGCACCGGCACGCGGCTCGCGTTCCGGCATCGCGGTGCGATGGTCGATCCCATCCGGCGCCAGTTGCTCTTCGACTTCGACCGCGTGGGCGGCGCGGAGCGCCTGTCGGCCGTGTCGGAGCCCGCGGCGCTGCGTCCTCCGGGCCGGGCCACGCATGAGCGCTTTCTGGCCGCGGTGCATGCCGAGGAGACGGGAGAGAAGCAGCGCGCCATTGCGCTCTACGAGGAGATCCTCGCGATCGACCCCGGCTACGCGGCGGCCTGCATCAATCTCGGCACGCTCTACTTTCACCTGCGCCAGTATGGCCGCGCGGAAGAGCTCTACCGCCGCGCCACGGAGATCGATCCGGGTTACGTGCTGGCCTACTTCGATCTGGGCAACGTGCTCGATGAACTGGAGCGGCCGGACGAGTCCATCGCCGCGTACTGTAGGGCGGTCGCGCTCTCGCCGCGCTACGCCGACGCGCACTACAACCTGGCGCTGGCCTATGAGCGCAAGGGCCAGCAGCGGCCGGCGCTGCGCCATTGGCGGGCTTATATCAAGCTCGACAACCGCGGCCCCTGGGCCGACCACGCGCGCGGCCAGATCGCCAAGCTGCTGGAACGGGAAAAGCTCTCCATCGCCTGGCGCGCCGGGCGGTACATAGCGCCGAGCAAGGGCACGGCTGCGCTGGCTGTGGTGTAATCCAGATAAATTGCTGTGGAAAGTAGCGCCGGTCTCCTGACCGGCTGTCGTGTGGGCCTCCAGGCCCGCACACGTCGTCCACCGGCGTGGACGCCGGCAGTGCAGCCGACCTACCACCCCAACGACCAAGTCCGGTGGTTGGGGCTCCCGGACTAGCTGGACGAGTCTTTCTGGCGTGTGGCCTTTACGGCCGACACAATCCCCATGCCGATCATGACAATCGCGCCCACCTCAATCCACGGCGTCGGTACATGCACCAAGTGCGCGGCGTAAATCAGTCCGCCGATGACGATTGCGAACCCGGCAGCATAAAGTCCGAACGACATTCGATCTCCTTGAGGAAGCCCGTCACGCGCACTGGTCTCGTTATCATTCCGCATCCCAGGGCGCCATCCGGCATGCTAAGACATCCTCGCACCGCGACGGGCGATAGTCTGAGCAATTCAGACCGGGCTCCACGGGGCGGAATTATTGAGATTTCCAATTGATCGGAAAATGTAGCAAGAAAAATGCCTCAGGGGCTTCTATGAGACGGCTGGTTGAGTCAAGGTGTTTTTGTTTTTTCCTTCATTGGCATGTTTTTGTTTTTGCGGTTGCTGTTGTTGTTGGGATTCATCTCGGGCTTCTATCCGCAC